>JAYQWI020001236.1:0-10790 GCA_035871815.2 Candidatus Parabeggiatoa communis | reverse complement strand
TCATTATGTTTTTAAATTCGTTTATCGGCCAGTCATTCGTTGTACTCAGTTTGTTTGATCGCCAATCAATTTGTCAAAACAGGCCGTTTTTTCTATCGAAACGGGATTAGCACAAATATTGGCCTACATGTTGGCTAATGATTATCAAAAGAAACCTTGTTTTGGTAGTTTAAGATAAAATGACATACAACACTGGTTGAAACGATGTGTTTGAAGTTAGGGATTTTAAAACTGATAACTGATAACTGAAAACTGAAAACTGAAAGGGGGTTGGTGGAAATATTGATTGGATGGATCGTTATTTGACCATGGGGGAGTTGAATGGGAAAGCTTCAAATTTAAAGGCAACCACAAGGGATTGCCCCGAAGAACCGTCGTATTATGTAGGGGCAATCTGTAGGCTTGCCCTCTTGAAAAAGCTTAACGAAGGTGGCAGTGAAGCGTAGCGTGGGTTAAATGTTAAATTGTAGGATAGCACTTCGTTGCACCCACCACAACCATTTGATTAATAATAAAATTAAATTGTTGTGTGAATTGAGAAAGGGTGGGTGCAACGAAATGCTACTCACCTGTATAGACTAAGCGGCGCGATCTAACAGCGGCGTATCCGCAGCGCCGTTAGCCCTCATACAATACAAAATAACCTTTTGGTTATAGGGAAACTGATGTCAAAAATGACAAAAAATCGAAACAAAAAATTGATCGAAGTATTAGGCCCAGTTGATAATCTGGAAAGCTATGTAAAAGCTGATTGGTGGCGCCATCTTTTTAATGCAAATTATCTGCGAACGGATGGAGATGTCGTTGAAGATAAGGATATTACCAGAAAAGAAGTCGATATTTTTCTGACTGCTATCGATGCCACAAAGGACAGCAGAATACTCGATCTCTGTTGTGGTCAGGGACGGCATGCTCTGGAGATTGCGAAAAGGGGCTATACCAACATTGTGGGTTTAGATCGCTCCCATTATCTAATAAATCGAGCGAGAAAAATAAACAAATCAGATGGACTCAATGTCATTTTCAAAGAGGGTGATGCCAGAAAGTTACCGTTCCAAAACGATAACTTTGACGCAGTCATAATTGCCGGTAATAGCTTCGGATATTTTGACTCCAGTAAGGATGATGTGAGAATCCTTAAAGAAGTTATGCGAGTTTTGAAGCCTAACAGCAAATTGTTAATAGATATCACAGATGGCAACTACATGCGGGAGCATTTCGAACCTCGTTGTTGGGAGTGGATTGACAAGAACTATTTTGTGTGTCGTGAACGTTCACTCTCTGAAAACCGGGAACGCTTAGTTTCCAGAGAAGTTATCACTCATGTAACCAAGGGTGTTATCGCTGATCAATTTTACGCAGAACGACTTTATTCTAATGATGATCTTAATCATTTACTGATCAAAGCCGGATTTAAAGAGTATTGTAACTACTCAAAGGTATCGTCTGAGTCAAAACGCAATCAAGATTTAGGCATGATGGCGGAACGGATAATTGTTACTGCTGTTGCTAAAAAGGAATGGTCGCCCGTCAAAAAACACTCGGAAGTGAGAGAGACTGTACTTGTTTTGATGGGTGATCCCAGCAAAATGGATGTGGTTAAACCAGACTCAAGCTTTGATGATGACGATTACCATACTATCAACCAGTTGAAAAGAGCATTATCTGGGCGGTCAAAATATAATTTTATTTACCTGAACCAACATGACACCTTGATACAAGACTTGCAAAAGATGAAAAGCAAATGCCGTTTTGTATTTAATCTTTGCGATGAAGGTTTTAACAATGAAGCCTCAAAGGAATTGCATATTACCGCACTTTTGGAAGTGTTCGGATTTCACTATTCAGGCGGCACTCCGCAGTGTCTTGCTTACTGTTATGATAAATCGCTGATACGAGGTATAGCCAAGGAAATGGATATACCTGTTCCAGGTGCCTTTATGATCAAACCAGAAGATATCCAATTTGTTGAGTTACCGCTTACGTTTCCTGTTATTGTAAAACCCAACTACGGAGACTCTAGTTTCGGTATTACTCAAACGAATGTCTGTTACGATCTTCAGTCACTGGAGAATGCGATCATTGGTATCAGAGACAAATTTGGCTACAACAATCCGATTTTGGTAGAAGAATTTTTAACGGGAAAAGATATAAGCGTTGGTATCATTGGGAATCCAACCACTTCATATATGATACTACCTATCATTGAAGAAGATTATTCCGTTTTACCTGAAGAGTTACCCAAAATCTGCGGTTATGAGGCTAAGTGGGATCCAAGCTCACCCTATTGGAAAATTAAATCTGTTCCGGCAAACCTATCAGAAGAGGTAGAGAGATTTTTAGGCGCAAGTTGCCTCAAGTTGTTTGAGCGCCTGGAATGCCGTGATTACGCACGCTTTGACTGGCGACTTGATGACAATGGCACGCCGCGTCTATTAGAGGTTAACCCTAATCCCGGCTGGTGTTGGGATGGGCACTTGGCAAAAATGGCTAAACTACAAGACATGTCATACAGCAATATGTTGGATAGCATTTTAGAAGCTTGTAAAAGCCGCATATTAGCTAATGTTATGGAAAAGGGCTAAGAAATCGTTGCACAGGATGGCGCTGCGCTTTAAAGCTGCCGATGAGCTATAAATCGTTAGGTCGCGCCGCTTCGCTTAACGGAGAACCTTGGCGGGCCTGCGACACCCCGACCTAACGGATCGGCGGCAGAAGTCTGCCGTTAGCCTATAAGTACTGAACCACAAATAAACAGGTATTTTACCGCAAAGGGCTTTCGCCCTGGATTGCCCCCTCTTCTGGTTGCTTCACTTAAACCGTTCATTGATAAGGATTTTATCATGGCGGTTAACAGGGTAAAAGTCGTGGCTAATATTAACCCTTTAAATACAAACGAGGTTTATTTATGACAGAACGAGAAGCCGTCTATTATGGACAAGTCGAATTAATACCCGGCATTGTTTGTGAAGGCTATGTGTTAGATGACGATACTGCTGTAATGGGTATAATTGGAACAGCAAAACTTTTATCCTTGCATTATAAAGTTTTGCAGAACATTGCGACTAAAGGTATCCCAAAAGCCCTTGAACCCTTTGTTGATAAGGGTTTGAACAGTGCGACTAAAACGTTTAATGTGATTGCAGAAAATAGTCATCATAAAGGACGAGAAATTAGAGTTTATGATAGCTTTTTTATTGAATCTTTGATACGTGCTTATGCTTTTGCCTTGGCAAGTGATAAACTCCGCAAAGCACAACATCACATTGGAAAAAGATGTGTTTTTTTAATGGGTTCTCTTGTACGAACAGCCCTTGATACCGCCATCAAACAAGCCTGCGGCCTTTCCCCTGATATTCAGCAAACCGCTCAAAAGAATTACATAGATGCGGTTAAACTCATCAAAGAGTTTGGTTTTAGCTGTTCCGCCCCCAATGAGATCGCTATCAAAAAGGACATTACCCAATTTCTTGATGTGCCGGAAAGCACTCTCAATAGTTTCCTGAGAAAGCATAAGGAGGACATTAAACCGATTAAATTGGATCGGGGAACGATTCGTTCTATCGGTTATAAAGCATCCTGCATGAACGGTTATCACTTGGACGATGTCACCAAAATCGCTTTAGGAATGGATAGTGTCAAAGGTATCGAACTCAAACGTTCAGTCTTTGGGCAGGTTGGCTTTTTTATTGAACCGGAGACTTCGGTTGAAATTCAATGGCGAGATGTACTATCCAAAGTATTTGAAGGTTTTGATTTGCGCTTTAATTATCCGATTGGCCCATACAAGGTTGATTTCTTTGTGGGAAAACTGATGTTGATTTTAGAATGCAACGGTTATTGCCACCGGTATTATGATGCCACACAAGAGAAAGAACGGGAAAAGCGGATTATTCAAGGATATAGTTTGGTTCGCTTTCATCATAAAATTAGCTTAGAAACACTCTTTAATGGTATTTTACAAGCTAAACCCGGTACAGTGATTAAGTTATACGATTTAGAACAACTTGGCCAAGAAATGCCTTTTAATATCAATCCCTTAAATGCACAGAGTGTCTAACGGAACGAGCGTGGCTTTGGTTCAAATGTTGAATTTTAATACGGTAACTCGCCCTTGGCTTCGTGCTGAAGGCTCATCGCCTAGACGATCCACTGTCAATTATTCTGGAGGTACGCATTGTCTTATGGTTTTAGAAAAGTTTGAAAGCGAACAAGCACACGCTTATCGCTTACATAAAACACCCGCTTCAATCTTGCTTGTCGCACCGACACCCGCGCAATTATTAACACGGTGTGAAAAGACTTTAAGGCAATTGCAATCTGAGCAAGGCGAACAACATTACGCTAAACAGGTTGATTATTATCACGATTTAGACATTCCCATCAGCGCGGCAAGAGTCGGCTTTATGGCTCACTCGCTTCAGGAAGCCTGTCAAGGCTTACAAATCACCCTTGATTTCTTAAAAGAAGGCACAACGGCAGAATCGTTTGAGCATCCTAAAGGCATTTATTATCGTAAAACGGGCTTAGAGACTGAGGGAAAAGTAGTCGCCCTATTTGCTGGACAAGGTTCGCAGTATTTAGGCATGGGGCAACACATCGCTCTCAACTTTCCCCCATTTCAACAAGCTTATGCTGACATGGACAACGTCTTGATCAAAGCCGGTTTGCCGCCGATTTCAAATTGTGTTTATCCGCATCCCGTTTTTGAAGCTGCCCAAAAAGAGGCTCAAATCAGCACTTTGCAACAAACCGAAAATGCACAACCCGCTATTGGCACTTTCAGTGTTGGGCTTTATAAAATACTAGAACAGGCTGGGTTTCGAGCGGATTTTGTTGCAGGGCATAGTTTTGGCGAATTGACGGCACTATGGGCAGCTTCAGTTTTAACTGATGACGATTACTTTTTCTTAATTCAAGCCAGAGGGCAAGCGATGGCTGCGCCACAAGCCTCTCATTTTGATACGGGCACCATGCTTGCTGTCACTGGGGATATCAGTGGTATTCAAAACGTGGTTAAATCCATTCCCAATGTCAGCATTGCTAATTGGAATGCCAACAATCAAGTGGTGTTAGCCGCCACCCGGTTAGAAATCGCCAAAATTCGTAAAATCCTAAAAGCACACGGTTATTCAGTCAGCTTATTGCCCGTATCAGCCGCTTTTCATACACCGCTTGTCGCTCACGCCCAAAAACCCTTTGCCGAAGCCCTGAAAACCGTTACTTTTAAACGCCCCAAAATACCGGTTTACTCCAATATCAACGGCCAGATTTATCCGAATCATGCCGATGACATTCAACAATTGTTGGCACTACATATGCTCAATCCGGTTTTGTTTAAGCAAGAGATTGAAAACCTCTATGCTGCCGGTGGCGACTTCTTTATTGAATTTGGCCCACAAAACATTTTAACCAATCTGGTCAAAAATATTCTGGAAGGCAAACCGCATTTTGCGGTGGCATTAAATGCCAGTCAAAAAAAAGACAGTGATGAGCAATTGCGCGATGCCATTATCCAACTACGTGTTGCCGGCTTAGCGTTGCACAACCTTGAGCCTTTTAAATCTCCCCGAACGGCTTTTCAAAACGAAGCCATCACAGAATCAACAGTGCAAGGCAGTGAGTCTGTCAGTGAGCAGGCCGCTTTTGAGCAAGCCTTACAAAACAAGCATCAAGAAAACTCTCCGATTGAATCAGACAGCCGTCTTGAGAACCCATCAACACCAGCAACCACATTCTCCTCTCGCGAACAGACATTGGCCGCTATCACAAAATCGGTTGAAAACCATCAGCAAGTCTCAAAGCAAAATAGCACAGCATTCACGCCTCATCAAGGCGAAGCACTGCATGTTGTCCATCAAGACTACTTGAACAATATGAGAGAATATACGCAACAGTTTTTTCAATTGATACAACAACAGTATGCACTATTGAAGGAAAATAGCGAAAACCCAGCGATGCTAGAAAGCTTTGAACGTAGTATAGGGTATCTTCATGAACATCAAGCACAAACCCAGCGTGTTCATGAACAATACCTGAAAAATCAAATTGAATCTTCCCAAAGTATTTTACAGTGGAAACAGCATTCAGCTTTACACGATGGAGAGTCAACGCCACCGATATCCAAATTACCCACAGAAGAATCAGCCTTGCAAGTCGTTTCCTCTATTTCAAAACCAACCTCTTCAGAATTATAATAATGTTTCATAAAAATTTTTTAGAGTGATTCATTAAGTACAAAAGCATACAATAAACGAGTATTTTAATTTAATTTTGTCCCTAACTTGGGAAAATGAGCTTCTAATAAATTTAAAATAAAAAACCAGAAAATGTGTAAAGAGGTGTGTTTTCAAACATCGAATTTGAAAACGGATAGGGGGTAAGCATTATGGACGTGTTATGATGACTTTAAATTGATTGCCTTCACAATCGTTGTGAAGTTCTATATCAGCATAAGATTGATAGATTCTAGGAATGCCTGTGCCCAATCCGCGATAAGGCAGGATATGACTGGCATGAGAAGCCAAAACGGGATTGCGTATGTTGGATAAACCATAGCGAATTTGTGCCGTGGTTAGGTGATTGGGTAATTGTCCCGGATTTATCAATTCAATACGATCATGAAAAATAAACAGCCTGATCGGTGCTGAAATAAAATAATCTCTGTGAATCAAGGCATTCACTAATAATTCTTCAATCACGACAGGCGGGATTTCCAATTCACCCACTGAGTTGACGCTTTGCCCTTTTTGAATATGATGCAAATTACGCTGCACAAAAGCAAAAGTCTTTTTATAAACTTGTGCTAAATCGCCTTCAATATCTTCACTGTCAAGATATTGTGCAATATCCACATCATTACCCGGAAAAAAAATGGCTTTAACAAGGAATACAGGCTTGAATTGCTGTGGATTTTTTCCAAATAATAATAAGCCGCTTAAAGTTAATTGGTTATCTTTTAGTAATCTTAAATTCTGCAATAAGCGTGAATTGGCTTCTGCAAGTTCTTCTTGATAGCGTTTTTTATAATACGCTTGAAAGCTTTGCTGATTTAAATCATCTGTGCTGGTATCCCGTACAGGCACTTCATCGGCATAAATTAAACCGGCTGCTTGAAACATGCGCTGCATTTCTTCTCGTGAAGTGACACGGCGTTTATCCGCTGCACTCTTTACCCAAATGATACCCGAATTATCAATATAGGGTTTATTCAAACCTTCTTCGACAGATATCACCATCAGCAAGCCTTGATCGGTTTGAAGAATTTCGGTTAAAGGGTTGATTGGTGGTTTGACAGAATCAGAAGCGGTACTAGACAGCAATTGATTTAAGCGTCGAATATCTTGAGCATTTAAACCGCTGATTTTTCCATTATCATCGACTCCGATAAAGATTTGCCCCCCTTGTGTGTTCGCCATTGCAACCAGTTCAGCGGCAAGCGCAGTTGAATGGGTGATATTTTGTTTAAACTGATGTTGACTATCTTCACCTCGGGCTAATATTTGTTGTAATTCAATCAGTGTCATTTTAATGTCCTTATTGTTTGAATTGTAGGGGCTGCCCGGCGTGTTCGCCCTCAAATCGTTTAAGGGAATGGTGGGCAACAATTTTTGCCCACCCTACAATGTGACTATTTTGAAGATGACAAAGCCTTTGATAACATCTCTTTGAAACTGTCCAGATCAGGGCAGCGGATGGCTTGTCTAAGAAGTTGTTTCAAATGTTCCCGCAAGGAAATACTGCGAATTTGCGAAATCAGGTCACTGGGTACGATTCCAAATCTCTCGTTCAGGGCTTCGATAAGCATTTCCCGGACTCCTTCAATTAAACCCATATCATGGACTTGTCGGCCTGCCACGGTGTCCATCAAATCAAAATTTAACATTGCAATCACCTCTTCATATTGGAGTTGACGAAATCTGTTTAAGGCAAATAATCCTAAAATATCATAAGCCTCTTGCTGTTGCTGGCTTGGAAAAGCTTGCTGGATTTTATGGCCCCATTCACGCCCTTTTTCAAGTACCGAAGCCTTATCGGTTTCAGTTGGCAGCGTAAATGGCGCTAATACAATCAGTTTTGGATCGGTATTTAACAGTTGGCTTTCCGTGTAATCTGTCAACACGATTTCTTTAAACCAATCCTGACACTCTTCGGTGCCCATAATTTTTGAAAGCGGTAAGGCTGCCGTTTTATACTCTTTATCCGTGTAGATAATACCAGCTATGACTTGCTCTTTATACTTCTGTTGAGCACAACCTTGAAATACCGAAGCGACTAACCGATAACGAATAAAGGGATCCCAGTAACTTTGAAATTCAATGAAAATGGGGCCTTTTTCACTTTTTAACATTGGAATGCCTTCGACATCAGGCTCAATGCGTTTTTCCTTGAGGGTGACTGCGCGAAAATGGTATTTTTCCGCTTTAGCGGTAGGCACGCCGAGTAATTTTAAGAGACTACTACCACTGAGAGTCATCAATTTCAAGAACGTTTCGTCTGTGCCTCGCGTTGTCTTTTTGGATTTTGGCATATTGTTTCTCTCTGATTTGAAATGTCTATCTATTCTTATGTTTAACAGTATAGTGCAAAAATGACAAAAAAATATGAAATTTGGTTTTCCTCCTATTGCAAAAGAAAATGCGAAGATACTCATTTTGGGTACTTTGCCTAGCGAAGAATCGTTAAAGCATCATCAATATTATGCTCATCCTCGTAATGCCTTTTGGTATATTATGAGCAAACTGCTGAAGAGTGAGCTAAGCCTAAGTTATGAAAATAGAAAAGCATTATTAGAAGTAAACCAGATCGCGGTATGGGATGTTTTAAAGGCTGGTGAAAGACAAGGTAGTTTGGATGCTGCAATAGAAGATGATTCTATCGTGACGAATGATTTTGAATCTTTCTATACGCAGTTTGACCTTATACAATATGTTTTTTTTAATGGCACAAAGGCCGAAAAGGAATATAAAAAGCGTGTTTTACATCAGCTTTCAAGTCGCTTCCTTGAATATTATCGACTGCCTTCAAGTAGTCCCGCTATGGCACGATTGACAAAAGATGAGAAATGCTCTGCGTGGGGCATTATTTTAACTAAATTGCTTACGTCGTCAGATAGATTGTCATAAAAATCATTATCTCACGCTTTTCGCTGCGGCGCTGCGCTGCTAATATTTAACGTATCTTCCATTCGGTTCTTAGCGTCTTAGCGCGAAGCGTGAGATTGATTTTAGATTGAGCCCGTTGTGAATAGAGTGGTGCAATGTAGGTGATGGCGGTTTAAAAGATTAGTCTTTGAAGGATTGCCACACAAAAACCATGAGGGTTATGACTGTCAGGGGGATGACAAACCAAAGCATGATGGCACTATAGGCGGGTAAGAAACTATGTTGAGTCGCATTTAAAAAGAGATACAGTGTATAAGCGACATAGTAGCCTAAAAATAATCCGCCTTCCCAACGTTCAATCATGTAATCGGTGAAGAAAATCGGTAAACAGGCGATGGCAACGGCTATCATGACGGGTATGTCAAATACGATGGCGGCGTGTGGCACTTGAATGCCAGCGGGTGTGATCAGACTGGTGAAACCCAGCACTAATAAGATATTAAAGAGGTTGCTACCGATCACATTGCCGACGACAAGTTCTTGTTCTCCACGCAGGGTGGCAACGACGACTGTGGCAATTTCTGGTAATGAGGTGCCGATTGAGATGATGGTTAAACCAATGATTAATTCACTGATGCCAAATAGTTTGGCCAGTACAATAGCACCATCGACTAACCATTGTGAACCGAGTACTAATAATCCTAATCCGGTGACAATCAAGGCGATTTGTATAACAATGTTGGGCTCGCTTTTGGGTGTCGATTCTTCTTGTTCTGATAAACATTCGGGTAGGGGTTCCTTAGTTTCGCGGCAGGTTTTAATTGAAAATATCGCATAAAACACGATAGCACTGAATAATAATAAACCTTCCCAACGATTCAGTATGCCATCAAAAGAGAACCAGAGTAATAAAAAGGAGGCCCCTATCATAAGCGGTATTTCTAATCTAATCAGTCGCTTATGAATACTTAAGGGGGCGATGAGTGCCCCAATCCCTAAAATCAGTAAGACGTTGAGAATATTACTGCCTACGACATTACCGACGGCTAAGTCAGGTTGCCCTATCCATGTTGATTGTAGATTAACGGCTAATTCAGGGGCACTGGTGCCAAATGCAACAATTGTGAGGCCAACAACCAGTTTTGAAATCCCTATGGTTTCGGCTAACTTGGACGCGCCTCGCACTAATAAATCCGCGCCAGTAATGAGTAAAATAAATCCGAGAATAA
The DNA here is from genome assembly GCA_035871815.2 of Candidatus Parabeggiatoa communis. Lineage (GTDB taxonomy): Bacteria > Pseudomonadota > Gammaproteobacteria > Beggiatoales > Beggiatoaceae > Parabeggiatoa > Parabeggiatoa communis. The sequence goes on along the minus strand of JAYQWI020001236.1, from coordinate 457 downwards.
ATAAAATTAATGTAATGGGTTCCATGTCAGTTATCAGTTATCAGTTATCAGTTATTTAGCAAGCTGAAATAGGGGGAAACGGCAAGCTCAAAAAGCCTCTAATCGGATATTTGAATTTATTCCGATTACCTATATTTAAAATCAATAAATTATAAAAATTAAATATTTAGGGGCTGTAGGGGCGAACCTGCGTGTTCGCCCAAACTTAACTCAATACACAACACCCCCTACAAATTCTTGGTTCTAAAATACTCAGACGGCACGATGACAATTGAATTGGAACCTGGCATTCTCCAATGAAGTTCTATTTCAGCATTTTTTTTAAAATGAAAAAAGTCAATCTGGATTGGATACCATTTGTCACCTTCAAAATAGATATCATCATCGCGCGAACAATTACCACAAGCATCCCAGCTCTCTATCACAGATAGGTTATCAATAAATAATTTGACACGAT
>JAYQWI020001235.1:0-2465 GCA_035871815.2 Candidatus Parabeggiatoa communis | reverse complement strand
ACCTGTAGAAAGTAATCAATTAGGGGCTATATTAAATAAATACCATGTTGGGGATGAATCACAACGTTTAGTCATGGTTGTTGAAGACGATGTGATAAACCGCGAACTCGTTGCCAAAATCATCAAACAAGAAGGTTGGCTCGTATTCAAAGCAGAAAACGGGCGCGTCGCTTTAGAACATCTTGAAGACAAAAAACCCGCCCTGATTTTATTAGATTTGCTGATGCCAGAAATGGATGGATTTGAATTTGTTGCCCACTTACGCCAAAATCCCAAGTGGCGTAACATACCAGTTGTTGTTTTAACTTCAACCAAACTCAGCACAGCCGATCAAGCGCGTTTACAAGGTTATGTCGAAACAATCTTTCAGAAAGAAAGCTATAACCGTGACGATTTATTGGAATTAATTCAGAAACAAGTGGCCACCGCCGCACAAAGTCATTTACAACAAGAACTTGAGAATAAGGGATGGACAATGCCGGCTTTGCAAAAAATATATTATAATCAATAATATAAGGTTAAATTGATTTAGAGTAGAGGGCATTGCAATGCCTCTCTACTTTTGGATTTCCACAATCACCATCACGCCTCTGTCTTTATATCAACTTGAATAGGTAAAGTGAACGTGAACGTAGAACCCTTTTCCAATTGACTCTCTAGCCATATCCGCCCTTGATGGGCTTCAACCATCCGTTTAACGATGCTCAGCCCTAAACCCGTACTTTTTTCACCAGCCGTTGGACGAACACTGCTCCGATTAAACTCACCAAATATCTTGGGCATTTCAGTTTCAGGAATTCCTTGCCCTTGATCGGCTACCGAAATCATGACTTCATCCCCTTTCCGAAGCGCTTTCATCGTGATCACCGTTTCAGGAAAAGAAAATTTAATCGCATTGGTAATCAAGTTGTTCAGAACTTGGTTAATCCGCTCCTTGTCAAGCCTTACCGAAGGTAAATTCGGTGCCAACTCAATGTTTAACTCAATCGACTTAGGTTTGGCTAACATACGGTTTGAAACATGACATTCAGCCAAATATTCATACAAATTGACTTCTTCTAATTGAAGATTAAGACGGCCCGATTCAATCGCACTGATATCCAACAGATCGTTAATCAAGTTGAGCATCGTTTCGCAGGATTTATCCATGCGCTGCATAACATCTGTTGTCATGCTATTATCCAACTTACCACTCATTAACAAGCCCAGATAACCTTTCACCACGCCCAATGGATTTCTTAAATCATGTGCAGCAATCCCCAAAAATTTGTTTTTGAGTTCGTTCAATTCAACTAATTGCTGATATAAGCGACTTTTTTCGACAATGGTTGATAATTGACTCGCAATTTTAAGAAAAAAATCGACATGAACACCCTTATAAGTCTTTGGTGTCATGCTCGCGAAAAAGATAAAACCAATCGGTTTATTAAGCGCGATGAGTGGACAAGTCAAACTTGAACGGATGCCCTCCTCAACTATTAACTTTGTCGACACAGAATCAGGATGCAGTTTAAAATACTCCCTCAAATCATTAATGATACGGGGTTGGCCGGTTTCAATAATTTGGTTAAGACTACTCCCTGCCAATTTGGCCGAAAAACCAGGCGTGATTTTCATTTTTTGCGCTTCCGAACGCGCCCAACGCGCACGCACGGTTTTATTGTTATCAACTAATAAAGACACCCCAATTCGATCATAAGGGATAATAGAACGAAATGAATCATACAAATGATTCAACACCTCGTCCAAAAGTAAACCGGCATTGATTTCCTCGGTTACTTTAGACAATTTTTCCATTTCATGGAATTGTTTTTCAAGACTGCTTCCAAGTGTCACTAACGCTTCGCCCAATTTAGAAATGTCATCTTTCTCAGGTTCAATGGGCAACTCAACATTAAAATAACCCTCTTTCATAGCCAGGGTAACATCATAATATTTAGAAATTCTGTCATCATTCATAAATATAACCGTTATGTTTCGACGCGATGCCTCGCGTCTGTTCTATGTTTCGACGCGATGCCTCGCGTTTGTTTGGTGTGAGATTTAGAGACGCGAGGCAGAGCAAATCTACTTTTTAGAAATTCTGTCATCATTCATAAATATAACCGTCATGTAGAGACGCGATGCTTCGCGTCTTTTCTAGGTTTCGACGCGAGGCATCGCGTTTGTTTGGTGTGAGATTTAAAGACGCGATGCCTCGCGTCTCTACTTTATTAATAAAGCACTTTGCACAATTTCAAGCAAAGTTTTGTCTAACAGCGTTCCAAGCGGCGTTTTTATTCTCTGTTTTTTGAGTAATTTTTTCAATATGATCAACAAAGCTTGACGACTATTTTTACCATTCAAATGAGGCACTAATGCTCTACTGATAGCACTGAGCTCAATAAACTCACACCGTAAATTAATCAAAGGGTGTTCCCCTTGCGAAGCCAAAAAGCGGGCCAATGGACTGGCTATCGGATGCG
>JAYQWI020001234.1:0-3121 GCA_035871815.2 Candidatus Parabeggiatoa communis | reverse complement strand
TGGCGTAGTACAGTTAAAACTGAATCAAGTTGAAGTGGATATGAAAAACTGTCAAACGTCTCGAAGCCTTTATCAGAAAGAAGATTTTGCTTATTGGTGCTTTGGAGAGGCCTTCATGTTGCAAAAGCAACCCGCTGCGGCGGCCGCGCTATATGAAAAAGCGGTGAATTTAAAACCTGAAAAAGCCTTTTACTATTATAAATGGGGAGAAGCCCTTGCTGAATCGCAACAGTACGAACAGGCTATTATGGCCTATCAAAAAGCCATTCAGTTTGATAAAGCGGGTAACTTTAGGCAACACGTTCAGGCGCTTTTGGAAGAAGCCCAGCAATCCATTTCCCCTGAAAGCTTGAAAGAAGAGACTGGTGATACTGACAGATTGAAAGTACCTTAATTTAGCATCGTCATAAGATCGCTATTTTTACTTACAAAGACGCGAGCCATTAAGACGCGAGGCATCGCGTCTCTACAATTCCTAGATTTGCGTCGTGAAGCGTCTCAATGATTCGCGTCTTTCGTAGAGACGCGATGCCTCGCGTCTCTAATTTAGGAATTGTAAATGCTATAGAAATTTGAGATAGCCATTGGTACCTCCTTTTCACCACCCCATCTGTTGGCTGGTTGGCTGCTTGGCTGCTTGGCTGGTTGGCTGGTTGGCCGGTTGGTTTTTCTATTTCCGCTTTCCTGCACTAGGCTGTTCACTTTGATCTATTTTTGATGTTCTTCTTAATATGAGTTTGATATATGCTTAAACAACTTGATGATATTCCCTGGGCATCCCTCACGCATGCCTACGGTGCTGCCAGCGATGTTCCAGACTGCCTTCGATCTCTCCTATCGGATGACGAGAATACAAGGCGTGAGGCACAACACGAACTTTTCGGGAACATCTGGCACCAAGGCACAATCTACGAAGCGACTGTATACGCAGTACCCTTCCTGCGCGAACTGCTTATCATGCCAAACTTACGCGAGCGAGACATCGTACTCCATTTATTCGCATTGATAGCAAAAGGTAGCGGGTATTTTGAGGTTCATGCGTCCGATTCGCGGAAAAAATCCGCTTGGCGAAGGATCCTCTCAGAGGGTGGAACAACCCTAGAGGATAAATATGAACAGGAACGTCAGATCGTAGCTGCCGTGCGTCATGAAGTGGCGCAGGGATTGCACTTATTGCTGTCAGCACTGCACGCTGAGGACACCGAACTCCGCCACACGGTTGCGTCTGCTCTCCAATTCTATCCTGCGGAAAAGGATCGAATTGTGGTGCCACTGAAGACCGCTCTCGAACTCGAATTAGACGAAGAAGTGCGGCAAGCCATGCGGGAAAGCCTTGATGTACTTGGTACAGAGCCCGCATAACTAGGCACGTCAACCGACCCGTATAGCATCATTTCATGTCACTCATTCGCAGAAACTCAGGATATTCAAGTCATTCAAAGGCGACACAACCAACTTGATGAACGGGATCATGATGCCGACCCAAATTATTTTAAAGTCGCCACCCAAGGGCTATTTTTTTATCAACTTTCGTGAAATTAAAACCAATGATAGAGATAGAAATACTGCTGTTATTTTTTACGACCTCAATTTTCTTGGCGCTCGCGCCCGGCCCGGATAATTTATTTGTGATAGCGCAAGCTGCCCAGAAAGGGCGATTAGCTGGTTTTATTGTTACATTAGGATTATGTACAGGCCTGCTTGTACATACCAGTGCTGTTGCTTTTGGCTTAGCGGCCATTATTCAAACCTCAGCGTTTGCATTTACGGTACTAAAAATCATGGGAGCTGGCTATTTGTTGTTTTTAGCATGGCAAGCATTTCGAGCCGTTGGCGAAACCAAGCCAGATGAGAATATAACCGATATTGAGGTCAGTAAGTTATATCTGCGTGGCATTATCATGAATATAACCAATCCAAAAGTGTCTATTTTTTTCTTGGCTTTTCTACCCCAGTTTGTAAATCCTGAGAAAGGCACAATTGTCATTCAATTTATGATATTGGGTGGCTTATTTATTATGGCAACAATTATAGTGTTTGGTTCTATCAGTCTATTAGCCGCTGCAATAGGAGAAAAAGTCAGAAAATCCACTCAAGCACAAAAATGGCTAAACGGGAGGGCAGGTGCTATTTTCACGGGTTTAGCCCTGAAGTTGCTCGTCTCCCAACGGTCTTAGCGAATAGCTTGATGGTTTTGAGCAGACTCAGTCTGCTCGTCATTCGTCAAATGCTTTCCCAGCCTACGTTTGATGAACTACAAGAGTTTGGAGTTTATTCCATTGAAATTGACTTCTGAACAGAGAACAAAGCCTTTAGCCAAACGAGAAAAATTACAAAAAAAATTAGCTCGAAACCAGCAAACCGTTTTAATACAAGCACTTCTATTTGAATTTGACTCGAATGCCATTGAATATGATATTGTTTGGCCTGACTACAAAACTTTAGAAGTACCTGCGGCGAAATGGCTACATAATCATTTTCCAATAACAGCATGGGGGCGTATTGATTGGCATCATATTGCTAGGATAAAAAAATGTGATGTGGGTTCATCTTGCGAAAAATTACTAGGAAAAATCATAGAAGAACAACGATTGGGTAATCCAGTTGTGACATTAGTATGGACGAATGCCCACAGACCGAGTCTTCAAATAAAGCTTTGCGATGTAGTCAAAAACGTAGAAATGATTTTTGAACAGGATTGGGATACATGGATAGTCTGTTCTGAGAATAAATGGTGTATTGAATACCATCATGATGGTGAACTTTCTTATGGCTCATGCATTTAAGAAAGCCTGATAGGATCAGCATACCTCGTCCACTTCTTTTTATCACGTTTTTAAATTTGAAAGTTCGCTCATTTTCTGTTTAAATTTCACGCAAAATTTTTGCCTGAAATGTTCACTACCGTTTTTTAACACCAATACTGACTTTAATGAAAAATTCATCTCAATTCACAAAGCCTTCTTGCCCCTTTATCGCCGCTGGTAAAATTGAAATTGGGGGGCCCTTTATTGGGCGTACCGAGGAGCTTAATTATATTGTTAATCGTATGCGGAGTTCACACCCCACCAGTGTCAGTGTCGTGGGGGAAAAACGCTTGGGTAAAACGTCTTTGCTTTAT
>JAYQWI020001233.1:0-4640 GCA_035871815.2 Candidatus Parabeggiatoa communis | reverse complement strand
ACTATAATACTGAATTTATGATATATTTTATATAAAAATATAATCAATTTTTCAAAAATCAATACTATTACAAAATTAGCCCTGAAAATAGCAATGTGCTCTAAGCCATATCAGATAAGGTTTTATAGCGCGATAGCCTTGGGGGGAGGTTCCCTTTTTTATCACATGTCTGTCATCCGTCTATTGACACCCTGTGGCTTATCCTCCGACATCGGACGGTGCCCGATTTTTCTCGGAGTCGAGGACATGCCCCTACAGGATCGGTTTACCCTCGATCCCTTAAATTGATGTGATTGATTTATTCTCGATTCTCACCGATTGCTTTAAACTCGAACAATGATTTGGATTCCAACTGTCGAAACTCTAATGAACGATACTTTGAAAATGGCTTTTATTTTTAAATTGGCGATGGTATTGTCAATAATGTCCCGGAATTAGTCAACTCGGCATTCCAATTTACCTTCAATATTTTCATCTTCCCGACTCTCCCGAAGATTCATGTGTTTTTACGACTTCTTGCCTAATAAGAACTTTTTGGATTCACCATGAGCTTTTCTTGCTTGGCATTGATTCACACATCCATACTCTCTATCGGAATCACTCCCAACACCACCTTAAGTACTGAAGCATAAATTTTCAGGTATTTTAATAGAAGCAATGTTAATTTGTAATTAGAGACGCGAAGCAGAGCAAATATACAATTCGCTGTTTCGTATAGACGCGATGCATCGCGTCTCTTTGCGGTAAAATACCTGTTTATTTGTGGTTCAGTACTTATCCTACCCGCGCAAAACAACCGCATCAACATGGGAGCCCCGGCGGGACGGGGTTTGTAACCCAGTCCCGAACCTTTTCTTACTTTTACTACGAATTTGTCAAAAGAAAAACCTAAATACGGGCTTATAAACCCCATCTGGCAATTCCTTTAAGTTTATCATCCTCGTACCAAAACTGTTCGTAAAATTGTTCTAACCTTCTGTAAAAACCTAATGTATTCGTCCAAGGACTTTGTGCTGTTCAGCAATTGAAATGGAAAACAGATGCTTGGTAAAGAGATTTTTCGTTAGCTTGCCAAATTCCCAAATCCGTCCTGCTGAGACAATACCTTAAATACTGTTTCGTTGGGCGCATTCCCATTTTCCAGGCAAGATCGACAAGGATTGTATATAATAAGGGATTTATTAAAAAGGAATGCCGGATTTTTGGTTCACTACCCTAATTCAACTTCAATCCATAAGAATTAAATCCTTTCTTCTAAATAAATCATTTGTTATATACAATCCTTGTCGCGAGCATAGTAGATCGTCGGGTGGGTAAATCGATAGCGAAACCCACCTGTCATTATACCCTCGATACTATTCTACGATTCATAAAACATCCATTCCCTCCCGGCTACTTTCGTTGTGGTTTTGTCCTTCCTATTATCCGTTTCGCAATAAATAGATTCTATAAAACTTTTATAACCCGATAAGTATTTAATTACATTCTCTCTCGTTATTTGCCCTCGATATCTTTCTAATTGCCTTGTAATATTTTTCTCTACTCTTTCTACTTTGCCTTTATTTCGTTTCAGCCGTTTTATGCTATTGCTTTTAGCACTTGCTAAGATATGAGGCGGATGGGTGGCGAGTCTAATTTGGTTATTATTCGTTTCCGCAAAAGATTCTGCGGGACTGGGTTTGTAACCCCGTACCGAAAGTTTTCGTTTTTTATATCCACATCAACAACGAATTGAGCTAAGTACTGAACCCTAAATTTTGAGGTATTTTAATAGAAGCAACCAGGGGCAACCACAAGGGATTGCCCCTACAACCGGCTCGTCGGGGCAAACCCTTGTGGTTGCCCTTTGTCCTAAAATACCTGTTTATTTGTGCTTCAGTACTTAAGAAAAAACCTCCAATCGCGGTGACAAACAGCGTCTGGCACGGATTCTCGGAGTCCATAATTCCTTTTGGATGTCATATGACTTGGTTCAGCTAAACATCTGTGTTTTAAATATTTGACTAATATATCCAATTTCTCAATCACTTCATTCTCAACGCCTTGTTTTGGCATCAATTTGATTAATTCATAATATCGCCCCTTATTTAACTTGTCCGTTAATACGGTTTTAGCCGGGTGATCAAGCCATTCAGCGAAGGCTTTTAACATTTCTATATCGGTGCTACCTTCGACATACAAAATGGTTTGGGTCATTTTCGCTTTATAATAATGTTCTATTCCAAAATTTTGGAGTGCATTTTTAATGGGGAGGGTTTTAGACAGGTTAATCGCCTCACCATCAAACCACCCAACAGCTAAAGCAGTTGTCTGAAAGCTCAAGTCACCTAAAGGTGACTAACACAGAATAAGACGATTATTCGGTCTATAAACGGTTTATATACTGTTCACAGTTAGGTTATAATTTGCGCTGTTTTGGAAGAACAATACCACCCTTTTTGCGTGCAAAAACGGGCAGCCTGTTAGTCACCTTTAGGTGACTTGAGCTTTTAGACAACTGCTTTACTTGGCTGTCTGGCTGGGTGGTCTGAATATTTCGCAATATTTCCGATGTTTTGCCTTCCCCAATTAAAACCTGAATGCGGCCTTCTTGGATTAAGGGCTCTTCGGTGATAATCCCCGAAATAGGATATCACATTGCGATATTTAAGTCCTTGATATAATTGAGTAATGCTTAATTTTGCCGCGTTTTTTCATCAGGCTGACAATAAATGACTTCGGGGGAAGAATATTTAAAAATGGCGGTACATTCCGCAACCTGGCCCTGAAATTCCACCCCAACCGCAATACTCCAAAAACCGCAAAATAAATTTGCAACGACAATCAAATTTATACTTCATACAAGTCAATAATATAATATTCAAATTCAAATGTAGGGTGGGTAGGAGCGTAGCGAAAACCCACCTCTCTCTTCGTATCGCTCCGCTGCGCTCCACTCTACCCACCCTACAACAAATGACCTTTTAAATCAAATGTTTATCGGTGGGTTTAGCTTCGCTGCGCTCCACTCTTCCCACCCTACAAAATACGACCTTTAAAATCAAATGTCTATCGGTGGGTTTCCCTCCGCTGCGCTCCACTCTACCCACCCTACAAAATACGACCTTTTAAATCTAATGTATAGCCTTTCCCGATCTCATGACGTACAGTTATATCAAGAAAATAGAACCGCAAAATAAATTTGGAACGAAAAAAACCGCAAAATAAATTTGCAACGACAATCAAATTTGTACTTCATACAAGTCAATAATATAATCTTCAAATGTAGGGTGGGTAGGAGCGTAGCGTAAACCCACCTCTCACTATCTGAGATCATTCTGCCCGCCGCCGGCCCCCTTTGCCGTATTCCTGTTTGTAATCCCTTGATTTTTAAGACAAATCTGGCTTTATCGGGAATACCCCGCCTTATTTTTGTAACTTTCTTAAAAAAATAGCTTCCCATTTATCATGAATGGTGTTATGGTCTCCTTCCCTTTGAATACTCAGGAGACAGACATTCTTATGATTATCGCTATCCATAATCGGTATGATGTGACACTTCATTTACATGATGGGTTACAACGTTTGGAGGACGAATATGGCCAATCGGATTGGGTTGGTTTAGTTTCATCAGGGGCTGTGATACGGCAGACTTCAGGTTCGGTACAACAGTTAGCAACTTGGCTGCCCAATTACCCCGCTTCGTTTGGGATTGCACTCTCAAATTCAAACGTGGGCGTGACACCTCATCCCAAAATTCGGACGATTGAGAAGCTGGCCCTTGTTTATGCGGGCGCGTTGGATAACGCTTCTACCATTCATAAAACCTTATTTGATGCGGGCTATGATCTGATTTTTGACATCGATCAAGACATTATTTTTACTCTCTTGACTCATTACTTGGCGGTGGGGCTTTCCCCGCTTGAGGCAATGAGAATGTTGTTCATGCGGTTGCAGGGGCGTTTTGCGGTGATGGCTTTATTTACGGAGCCTTACGAACAGCTTCTGGTAGGCACCCAAGGGTATCCACTCGCTTTTGGTGTGGCTAGCGAAAGTGTCATGGTGAGTTTTGATATAGCGATGTTGAAGCGACTTTATCACACGGTGATCAATTTAGAAGAAGGCTCCCCCGTGTTGTTGTGTTCTGTTTAATCGTGGCATCGTCATAAATACATTCAACCCCGAAGGGGGTTGAGACATTATCACCTATCCGTTTTCGTAGAGACGCGATGCTTCGCGTCTCTGTTTCGATTCTATCGGTGGGTTTAGCTTCGCTGCGCTCCACTCTACCCTCCCTACAAAATACTACCTTTAAAATCTAATGTATAGCCTTTCCCGATTGAATAAGTACTGAAGCACAAATAAACAGGTATTTTACCGCAAAGGGCAACCACAAGGGATTGCCCCTACAAGCCGCCCGTAGGGGCAATCCCTTGTGGTTGCCCCTTGGTTGCTTCTATTAATTAAAATACCTGAAAATTTGTGCTTCAGTACTTAAAGTACATTTATATTTAAATTCGCCGCGGCAAAATAAATTTTGCACTCCAAAAACCGCAAAATAAATTTTGATGCGTTGGCGTGGGCCTCCGAAAATTATCCAAACTCCCATGGTAAACAATCGCTTAACAAAAATTCTAAGACTGATATCACTTGGATACCTT
>JAYQWI020001232.1:0-10736 GCA_035871815.2 Candidatus Parabeggiatoa communis | reverse complement strand
AGGCCCCTGCCATTTCTGCCCAGCAAACCTTGTTGAAAAGTTTGGCGGATAAAGCGTAGCATCGTAGAGACGCGATGCCTCGCGTCTCTGATGCAGTACGTCTATCAGCTATCCTTCGTTTCATGCTGGTTATGTCGAATGTAGCTGGTTTCGCTTTCGCGATTGAAAAAGAAATAAACGCAAAAGACGCAAAAGACGCAAAAGACGCAAAAAGAAATCTTTTCGTCTCTTGCGTCTCTTGTTTATTGTCAGCCACGTTCCTTATGGCATAAAATGCGCCCCATCTCCTATCTGCTTCAAGCATTCATCCATTGGTAAATCGGTAAAAATCTCCCACCACTGTTGAGTATGTCTCATGTATGACAGATTAAAATGACCATTTTCGAGGTACTCCATTCTCGCAAAGATTACACCCAGGAACTCTCCATGTTTATTGACAATAATTATTAAAAGCCAAATAGTAATTCATGCCAAACAATTGTAGCAGTTGCAATCTCATCTTGATGTTCGTCAAGCCTATCTAATACATTCTGATTAGGTTTAGGACGGATAGGTTCTGAAAGGATATTGGTATCAAGCAAAAACAGGAGCAAAATCATAATAGTACCTCCCGCCCTGGACTGCAATCACGTACATCACTGAAAATATCTTCGTCATAAAGGTCAGCAATATCAACTTGTTGGAGAAAGATTTGTAGGGCTTGCCAAAAGTTTTTTTTGGGGAGTGGTTCATCTTGAGCCGGGACTAGCATGGCAACCACTTCACTATTACGGGTTAATTTAATTGAATAACCTTGTTCAACCCCTTTCATAATATCAATCCAATAATTGGGGACTTGGGTTATTGAATATTGTTTGCTTATCATTATGATATACCTTTTGTTTATACTGCAAGAACTACAAGGATTACATTAAGGATTAACAGGATGAAAATAGGGGAGCTAATCTGGTCAATCCATGTAAAGCGTTAGTACAACGGATCATGGGATTGAACGGATTGGTGAAAGGGATTATTCACCAGATAGTCATGGAATCAAGTCCAACATGTCCCTATTTTTATTTATGAAAGGATGAAGGCTCAAAACACCTCACAATCCATCCGTTAAAATCCCATGATCCGTTGTACTAATCCTCCGCAAACCACTTCAAACTCTCCGGCCGTTCAATCCCTTCAAGGATAGCGGTAATAATCGGTGCATCATACCAAGTCAACGGCTCACACAATTTATCCACATCTCTTTCTCCGGCTAAAATCTGTTGAATGGCGGTTTTGAGATTTTTCTGGTTTTCTGGTTTCCACGCGCCGGCGTAGGAACCCATTCGGGACGTGCCAGTGTTCAGTCTTCCTACCCCACGACGATGCCGGCGCGTCGCGTGAGAAAACGCCGGCGCGTGGAAACGAGAGAATATCAACAATAATCAATTAATGTTACTTTGACCTCAATAACACTCGCTTGATTTTAATTCGAGTCTGGCCCCTTTTATTCTGATGGCCGTTCAATCTCTTCAAGGATAGAGGTAATAATCATTGAATCGTCTAAATTCAACGGCTCACATAATTTGTCCACATTTCTTTCGCCGGCTAAAACCTGTTGAAAGGCAACCATTAAATTTTGTCTTTCTACTGTTTTTAAGTGCGATAAAATTCCTTCCAATCTCTCCGGCCCTTCAATCCCTTCAAGGATAGAGGTAATAATCATTGAATCGTCTAAGTTCAATGGCTCACATAATTTGTCCACATTTCTTTCGCCGGCTAAAACCTGTTGAAGGGCAACCATTAAATTTTGTTTCCCTACTGTTTTTAAGTGCGATAAAATTCCTTCCAATACCTTCCTAATTTCCGCATTTTCTACAGCCTGAACAGTCATTAAAATCAAAGGGGCAAACTGTTTCAACTCATCCTGCGTGCCAGCAAAATTGGCTTTGGCTTCCCGGGCTAAACGGCGATTCTTTTTAGCTTCTTGGGCATTGTCTTGTTTGTCAGCAATTTCAGCCAATATATCGTAAGTTATCCAAATTTTCGCCGTTGCCGGGTATAAAGTTTCTTTAATCGCTAAGGCTTGTTTAGCGAGTTGTTGGCTCTCGGATAAACGGTCAGGTTGGTTTTGGAGGATGTTGGCGAGATTGTTTAAACCCTTAGATTCATTGATGTGGTTACCAATATTTTTAAAACCTTCAATCGCCTTCCGATACCATGCTTCCGCATCCGCCAATTTCCCCATCATTTGCGTAACAATAGCCAAATTATTCCAATTTTTAGCAGTATTGGGTAAATTTCCTTGGAATTCAAAAATATTCGCTGCTTGCCGGTAGGCATATTCGGCAACTTCCAGTTGATTGTCTCTTAGATATATTTCACCCAATTGATGCCAACTAGACGCTTCGCCACTGGATTCATGGAAACGCTGAAAAATGGCTAAGGCGGTTTTATGATGTTGTTCGGCTTCGGCTAAGTTGCCTTGGACTAGGGCTAAGGTGCCGAGTTGTCCTAATACCACCGCTTCTCCCTTTGAATCACCAATTTTTTGCCTAATTGCTAAACCTTGCTCATAAGTCGCTTGTGCGTCTGCATAATGTCCCATGTCTCTCAGTGCATTGGCTAAATCAATGTATAAAACACCAGTTTGGCGTTGTACGTTCCGAGTTTGTTTTAATTTTTGAGCCGTCTCTAAACCCTGTTGATAATAAGCGAGAGCTTGTTCTGTTTGCCCTTGCGAGCTAAAACAACGGCCTAAACGAGCTAAAGTTAAACAACGTTCATAACTGGAGGTCGTGCCTAAGCCAGCCAAAATCTTAGTAAAAATCTTGGCTGCTTTAGTATAATGCCCTGTATAAAACAATTGTTCACCGACACTGCTTTTGTTTAAATACCAGTTTTGACCTACATCTTCATCTTCCGCTAATTTGGCTGCTTGCTGATTGAATTGTTCCAAATCACGTTGCAATCCAAAATGATGTAAAAACCAATTCACGTTCGTCACAAAGTCCACCGCGTAATCGCTTGCATCAGCTAATGTCCCTTTGACAGCAAATAATAAATTAGGTAATTCACAATTCACAATGGCACGGGTTTCAAAGGAATTTTCAAATTGATCGGCTTGATACAAATAACCCGACAATTCATAATAGCGGTGTTGATGGCGGTGGCATAAATCCTCATTGTTGTTTAATGACAAAGCAGTAGTTAAACTCGGATGAAATTGGAGATACGTTCGCCCGTAAACATTCTCTGCTTGCATTAAACCCGTTGAAATTAAAGCCAACCGTAATTTACTCCATTCTTCTGTAGGAATTTCTATGATGTCCAATAGCACATCTTCCATCGCCCCACCCTGAAACACACCCAACATCGGTAACAACCGTCGCGATTCCTCATCCAACTGCTCAATCACTAACTTTAAAGTAGCTTTAACGGGATTATCAGGCAATTCAAGCATTAACTGATTTAAACGAGCCTCTAAATTCTCTAAATCCCCAGTTTCTAAAGAACGTGCCAATAAACCAATCGACAACGGATGAAACTGCACTTTAGCAAACCAACGCAATAACTCATCTGTTTGTAAATGCACCGGATTATCTGATAATACTAATAACTTTTCAAAATAATCCAAAGCATCCTTTTCATCCAAACCTTCCAACTTCAATTGCCGAAAATTTTCACTATCCTTTTGATAAGCTTCATGCCCTAAATCCATCGGACGAGTCGTTATCAAAACGCGGGTTTCTCCCAATAATGACCAGTGATGAGCAACCGTTAATAATTCCTGCAAAGTGTCTTTTTTCTCGGCAACGTAAACCTCTAAATTGTCTAAAATCAATAAGATACGCTGATTCTGCAAAACCGCATTCGCCGCTGCCACATCCACTAAATTTTGCTCAACCACCGAACCCAGTGTCGTCACCGCCCATTGCACCGCATCCAGCCCTTGATAACCCGAATAATTCACAAACACTACCGCATCAAAACGCGCAGTTTGCAATAACCAACGCCCTAACTCTTGAGCCAAAAAAGTTTTGCCTTGCCCACTAAAACCACTCACCACGACGCGCCGTACCCCATCGACAAACCAATTCTCAATTTGCCACAATTCTTTACGCCGCCCCCAAAAACCCGCGTTTGGCAATGCCAATAAATTATGCGGCTGAGGATTCGGGGATTCCTGTGTCATTCTCGAAACAAGGGGCGTATATTCACCCGCTTGATACAAGGTGGGTAAAAACCAATCGCTCACTTTAATCTCAACGCGCTCTTGCCCACGTTGCAAATCGCGGCGTTTTGTGTCTTGCAATAAAGCCTGACGCGCCTTATCCAAAGCCACTCCGACACTTTCACCGCGTGCGATTTCCTGATAAAACACGCCAAACAGCAGTTCAGTGGCCCGCACCATCACCGAATAACTCATGGCTAATACTGACGGCACACTGCTTGCCACCAAACCAACCGCGATACTCCCGATAGGTTCTTCCTCAGTTTCCTCATCATCATGCGCTACCATTGCCGATTGACAAGCCGATAACACCATCAAACGTACCGAGGATTCTGATAATAAATAGGCTAACCAAGAAGTTGGCACATAAGACAAACCTCTGTTGCCATAATTGCCAGCCTGTTCAAATAACAAATAACCGGTATTCGCGCCAGTCTTTAAATCACGCAACTGTTTACGCAAATTTCGTGGTACACTACTTAATTGCGTCATTGTGGTATGGGCTAAATCACCCGTTTTATCAAAATAACCATGCCCATCAAAATGGATTACATCAACACGCGGTAAATCAGGATTTTGTAAACGTTGCCATAAATTTTCCAACGTTGCCGGCTGTAAAAACTCCACCGTGATAGCCGGATAATTGGCAATCGCTTTCAACACCGCTTGAGCATCGGTACGTGGATCAATAAAACCAGCCCCCTGTGGACGACTGATAACAAATAACATCCGCAAACTCGACTGACTCGCATAAACCGGAAAAGTGGTTTTGGGTGGAATCCGCCGTGAAATCGTAATCGAAGGCTGAAACGCAAATAAAAACTGCCCAGCATCATGCAATAACTCCCACGGTAACGATAAAATTTCTGGGGTTTGGGCGGTAATCGTAACCAAATATTTATCACAGGGCGTATTGATAAACTGAGCAAATAATTGTTGTGCCGATGCATTCTTAAATACTGCATCAAATAAACTTTGCCCCCATTGCGATAATTGCACAGAGACTCGCTCGGCTTCGGTATCATCAATATCCATCACATACTGCGCGGCATAGACTTCTAAATAATGCCGAATCGCCTCCCTATCTTCAGGGGTAAGTGGTATTGCAAAATCAACCGTCACCGGGGAATGTTGTGCCAAGTTGATGGTGACTTGCTGGGCATTTTTGAAATGTAAATTGAGTTCTTGTTGCATAGTAGTGTCCTTTTTTTATCACGCAAAGCCGCTAAGCCGCAAAGGAAAAGAACGCTAATTTTCACTTCAATTTATAGTTTTTCTTAGCGTCTTTGCGCCTTTGCGTGAGAATTAATCTTTCAAAATAACCTTCTCCGTCAAATATATAACATCTTGCTGACGACTAACACAGCGCAAATCAACCAAGTCTTCCAAAACGTCATCCAGTTCATCAACATTTAAACTGAAATGATAGTTATCCCGCATTTTGGCTTGCAATTCTGCCAAAGGAATTTCCAAACTCAATTCACCACGACATAAGTGATGCAAAGCGACTAAAACCCCAGCCTGCTCTTGTTTCAATTCAACTGTTTTCAAATCCACTGCAAATTTCATAAGGTATAAAGCAGCCCCTATGTTGATAAGCCACGAATTTGAAGTTAAAGGCCCACCAATGACAATGGTACTGAAATTAACTGTTTCTTGTAAACGCCCCAAACTATCTTGAATTAACGCCTTCAGGTTAATTTGCATATTCGGCAACAGTTTAACGCTTTTCGCGGCGGTAACAATCCCCGCTTGATTACGCTCAATCGTCACCGTTTTTGCTTGTGATCCATCACCAGAAACGCTACCATCTTGATATTCATCCATAAAACCCTGAATACTATCAATGGCTTCAACCCCTTTTTGCTCATCTTGAAAAGCAAACTGTCCAAATTCACGACAAACTTCTAACGGTACTTGCATTGTTTAATCTCCTAAAACAAATTAACTTTGGAGTCCAAACCTTCAGATTTGGCTTTTCACTTCTTTTTGGATTTTACATCAATATTATGCTTTTGAAAATGCTTACTCCCAAATAACGCCTCAACTTTATTATTTTTGGGTTTCACAAATAATGACCATAATAAACTGCCAATGGCTAACAAAGCAATTAACGGCAGCATGAGCATAAATGCACAATACTAATTTTATTCCAAATAAATACTTAAATCAAATGGCATAAGCTCAAAATGAGGGGGAACCTGTTCAATGTTATGCAAATTAGTTAGCACAAATGCCTTGTTTAACGCTCGTTATAACTGATTTGGGGGGGAATCAAAAATACCGCCACTTTCGAGCAGAGATCAAAAGGTTTTGCATTAAGCGTACATGATAACAAGACTGATTCAGGCGTTCGGCTGGACTTGGACAGAAGTCATGTTTTTTTGATAGTGTGTGGATTTGAGGGAGCAAAGTTTTCAATTAAAGCCCACCCTCGAATTGATAATTCGGCCGTTTCTGGACTTCCATGAAAATACTGAGTATTAAAAAGATGCCTAGACAGAAGTTTCATAAGCCTATCCACCCTATTAGTGGTTCTAGGTGCCTGTGGATAATCGTAAGCTACAGTGACATTTGCCGCATTCAAGCGTAGTTTCTCAAGCTTCTCAGTCACAATTGAGGGAAGTTCTGGCTCGAAATAAGAATCACATCATTCTGGCAAGCGCCTAAGTCTTTGAGAAAACCTTCTTTTGTCAGACGCTTCATAACAATGCCACAATTTCTGAGACAACTGTTCAAACACATTTTTGAACTTCCTTTTATTTTTTCTTAATTTTAGAAAAACAGGTCAAAAACAAAGGATTAAAATAATGGACGGAAAGAGTGTTTTCCAAGCATTTTGAGTTGCTAGAAAGCCATCAGTCGTAACCGTTTAGGGTGCGTAATCTGGTTCAATAGCAGTACTAATAAAAAGTTATTCATTGACTGCTTTCAGCGACGGATAAAGCAAGTGTAGAGTGTGTAGACTGTACCCTACGCTCGCTTAAAATTTATATACAATTGGGCGCATTCCCAAAAAAAAGATCATTATCAATCTTGCACCAAAGCAAAATAAATTTTGCACTCCAAAAATCGAAAAATAAATTTTGAACGAAAATCGAAAAATAAATTTTGACATAAGGGTGGCTGCCCTGAGAGTCAGGTTCGTATCTTTTGATCTGTTTTCTGACAAGATGGATATCCTGCCGATAAAAGCTAATACGGATTTCTCGTAGTAAATTAACACATTTGTGTGGAAAAGGAATGGCTTCTTGAACGGCCAGGGCAATGTCATCAAAACGCTGCTCTTGTATGGCTTCCCGCGTTGCGATTTCCACAAATAATTCGTGGCATTGTAAAGTGGGCGTACCCATTTTCTGCACAACGATGACAGGCCTTAATTTTTCCATAAAGGCATCAAGTGTTTGCGTGACAAAGTGTTTGCCACTTGGATGACGAATATTCAGTTTGCGTAAACAAGCAATCAGAGAAGTGCGCGACACTTTCTCATAAGTTACTGAGAGTACCTGAACAATGGATTGTTGCAGGGGAGACAATTTATCATAAGCGGTTTTGAGTTGTTTGAGTTGTGTGGTTTGTGTTTTGGATTGAGTCATATAGACTTTGTTTCCTTCATAGGTAGTAGTGTAAAGTGATCGCTTGCTTTTTTAGCCGGTATTTTTAGCTACGCTGAACTTAGGCTGATTTTGTGTTTGCCAAAGGCCTCAAAATAGCCGCAAAATAAATTTGGACGAAAATCGGGCCTTCAAGATTTATCTTGATGACTTTTATAAATGCGCCCGACGTGAATGAACTCCATAACTTCCGAAAGCAATCGCCCGCTTTCAGCACCGTAAGAGGAAGTCGGTTGCTCAGCAATCACCTCATCTTTTCGTTCTAAGCTGATGATATTATGACAGTACTAAAATGGGTAATGGCTTCTAAACTGCCTTCTAATGCCGCAAAAAGGCTAAATTCTTGAAGAGGATTGTCGTGAAGTTGTTGTTGAATTGAAGGGAAAACGGCGCGATCAGTACCATAGTAGGCGATGAGCGGTAGTTAACGTAGAATTATCAAGGTGAGTGACTAATGCTTGCTGAATATCGTTGAGGTAAAAGTCTTTATTGCTCTGATGAGGTAAACGTGCCAACACCGCGCCTAAGCCTATAGCTTAGGCATCAAGAATAGTCGTTTTACCCGCTGCGTTATTGCCAACTAAGACGGTTAACTGTGGGTTAAATGGTAATGCTAATTTAGAAATGGCGCGAAAATTTTCAAGGGTGATATGAATGATTCAATTTCATATTTTTTGTTGGGAATGATTTGGACATTTATAAACCAAGCCCAAAAAGGGCAACCACAGTGGATTGCCCCCATCGTCTTATGCCTATCCAAGCATTTCACCAAGCTGCGTCATGATTTTGTCCAAATTGCGCTTTCTGTGAAGGGCCAACAATTCTATTCCTTCTTCCGTTGCGCTGACAAAAACCAGGAAGGTGTATTCACCCAATTGGGGAAGATGGGTGATATGCACAATGCCACCTGAGAAGAGCAATTCTGCTGTTTTGAGTGAACCAATGTGATCGTTCACTTTATTAGTCATTTTGAGCATGGACACAAAATGTTGGATTTGCACAGTGAAGGAATCGACATCGACTTGCCGACTGCCTTCTTTTGGCTGACTGGAATAGGCGATTCTGATTTTCGTCTCATCGCTGGTACAAACCAAAATCGCGTCAATTTCATTGTCATCCTGGGCTATGGCATTAAATAAGTCTTCCAGTTCTTGTTTCTTACTCATGGTATCATCCTCAACAGATTGTAAAACAGTTTGCGTTTCAAGGTCGTCGTAAAAGTCAGACAAATCATTATTACCCACCAATCCAATCTCGTCTTTTGACGGTTTGTGAGGGGGTTCTTCTTCCGTCCACTTGGTTTTTTTAAAGAGATTTTTAAGGAGTTTCATAAACGTCTCTTGCATTTCTTCAGGAATGAAAAAAAGGCTACTATCGTCAGGTGATATGTAAGATACCATTTCATCAGGATCAATAATACCTTCAGGTAGCAAGTCTTTAATCTGTGTTCCTTCGTGTTGATTAAACAGTTTTATCTGTTCGTCATGATTCGATAAAATGACTTTGTGAAAACTACCAAGGGGTTCAAATAAGCCTTTAAAGGGTGTGGCTTCATGGGCTGTGTAAATAAAGAGTTTCATATCCTATCGTATCAGTTTGGAAAAATTGTCGTAAATGTCAAAATTTCTCAGTTCGGCGATCACATCTCGATAATTCCCGTCGGTATAGTATTGTAATTCATTGTGATAAATGGACATGGGTATGACGTTCATTGGACGTTCTATTGAGTCTGCTTCATCTTTCAAAGGTACGCGAGTGGCTTTGATGAGTATATCTAAAAAGTGATGACGGGGATCACCATCTTTTTCGGCAGCGATGTGGGCAATATCAAGCCGACGTAGCCACTCTCTAAAGCTGACACCTTCTCCAAGTGATAAGCCTTCCAGTTGTCCAAGTTCTTCAATATGAACGTCTTTATTTTGGGTAATGGCTTGATAAATTTTCCGGGCAATGAATGAACCGATACCGTGTTCTCCATCTTGGGGTTTAGACGATATCAATGTGGCTGGCCCAAAAACGTGCATAAAAGGGCTTTTGGGGCTGCGATGGCTTTTGATATTGCGTTCAATCGCGGCCGCTGTGAGTTTGATCACCGTTGCGTCATTATATTTAAGTCGGATAAGGTTTTCTAATTGGCGATAAACCCACATAAACCAGATCGTGATACTGTCACGGTTGAGTGCGCCTTCTGTGTATTCAGTATAGTCGATATCTTGTTCTGAGAAAATATTACAAAAATGATAATTGGTGTCAATAATGACGGTTTCTAAAGGGGGAATACCTAATTTTTCTTCAATAATCGGGGCGGCCGATGTTTTAAGCGTAGACAGTAATTTAGCAAACATTGAAGGATCATACATTCTAAACGGATTGAGGGGCCAACCAACCACGTAGTAGTTTGGATAACCTTGGTGATTCAATGAAAATGTTTTTTGTAAAACGATTTGTTCATTGTTCCGTTCTTGTGTCGGTATCGCGATTGCAAGCGGCTCGCCTTCTTCTTTTTGGTAAAAAAGCAACCTAGAAAAATCTGCATTCATGCTATTTAAGTCGAGCACAAGGAGACTCCCTTTGCGGTTTTCAAGAGAGTGTGCTGACAAAAGTAAGGCGAGTAATGTTTTACCGACACCGCCTTTACTGCCGGTGATAATGTGCCATTCCATTCTATTTGTTTCCTATTTTCCCGCTTTATATGAATGATCAATTCCACATTTCACGCTAAAGTTTTGCGAATCGAAACTTTTGCGTGAACCGAAGGTCGGCTACGCTAAATCTGGAATTGATAATTGATCATTGAGATCGAGTGTTGTAAAATTCGCATCAGTGTCGCGAATAAGTCACACCACGCGGGTGCTATACAACTTAAACCCATTCCAGCATAAAAGTCGTTTGAGTCAAAGCCAACTTTAAAGGTT
>JAYQWI020001231.1:0-4207 GCA_035871815.2 Candidatus Parabeggiatoa communis | reverse complement strand
TGACATCTGATGTGTACCTCAGTACTGTCAAAGCCGATCTGGTCGATTTGTCTGGACTCAGATGCTCAGATGTATTAGCAGCAACAGCCTCTTGCACAATTAAAGAACTTAAACCCAACCAAACTTATTATTGGCGGGTTGTTACCACAGATGAATTTGGTAGCATCAGCAAAGGGTTCTTTGGTATGTTTGAGACACAATCTTTTGAAGCAGCTTTTGAAGTCAATCAAGAGAATGGTTTCGCACCTTTAACCATCAACTTTACTGATATTTCCACTGGAAGTATCCAAAGCTGGTTATGGGACTTTGGGGTGCAAAAAGAAAACAGCACCGAAAATGAAACCAGTAGCGATCAACATCCAAGCTTTACTTTTGAGGAAACTGGGACTTATCCCGTCACGCTCACAGTGAAAGATGTGGATGCTCAGGAAAAAATCGCTACCAAGGAAATTACCGTCAATACGTTAGAACCGGTTGCTTTAGTAGTTAGTCCGGGTGCTAACACTATGTATTTAGATTGGTCAGCGGAGTCTATAAATACGTTTATCCCTGATCCAACTAATACTGTAGTTGAATTTTGGCGTACTCCTGAAGCGACTGAGGAAGTGGCTGAAAATTGGCAACTGATTGACACGGTTGATTATATGGATTCCTTGATCTCCGCTAATCAGTATTTCGATGAGAACACAGCTAAACCCAAGATGCTCAAAGAGCAAAGCTATTGTTACTACTTCAAGGTGATTAGTAATGAAGGTGGCCAGGCTAACCTGTTGACGCAATCTGAAAAAGCGTGCGACATCTTTGGTGCGGTTAGGATATTCATTGATCAAGTGGCTTCGGCTGCACCGGGAGCAGAAGTGAAAATTCCGGTGAGAATTGCTAATGCTCAAGGGCTAGAAATTTCCGGTGGTAAGCTGAGATTAGCTTTTAACAAAGACGTGATTGTCGTTGAGAACCCAGTGACAGACTTGTCTATTATGCCTAGCTCTCTGCTTTGGAATGCCGAGTGGGAAGATTTCTCGTATATCATTGAGCCATTACCCAACCCTGAAGACACTGCCAGTGGTAGAATCGTGAGCATTGACGTTACCGGTGACGATGAGGAGTTACCACCCGAACTTTATGGTGGTCAAGAACTGTTCTTTTGGATTTCTGGCAATGTGAAAAATGATGTGGCTAATGGAACCCAAGCACAGTTTTTATGGGAAAAAGAGGGCTCTTCTTTGAGCGACGTTAATTCCAGTGACATACCATTAAGTTTTGGTAATGCCACCTTCAATGTGAGAAAAGCTCGCAGACCAAGTGGTTCAGAACCACAGTTAGTTGCTGATGGTTACTTTACCGTCGATACGACCGGTCAATTAGGCGATCCTAACTTGAATGCGATAGTTGACCCTGATGATGGTAAGCGTGTACTGAGATACATCACTGACAGTAGCACTTATGCCTTTACCGACCAGCAGTTGGCTGCCGCTGACGCTAACGGCAATGGCAAAATAGATGCTAACGATGCGGCGATGATCTTATACTACTCCTATCATGGAGAATGGCCCTCTCTGTCCAGTAGTCATTCACAAGATGATTCACCAATGCTAATTAGTTTGGGTGACATAAGTGGAGAATCTGGTGCCGAACTGGAAACCACGTTAAGCGTGGAAAATATGAGTGACTTTACCAGTGGAGAATTTATACTCTCTTATGATCCAGCCGTGATTGCGGCCATTACCGAGGTTAAGCGGACTAGGTTCACTAGAAGATTTAGTGTTATCTTCGCAGATAATGGTGCCGGCAAAGTACGCATTGCAATGGCAAGTCGTGAGCCAATCAATGGCAACGGTGAGTTAGTAACTGTGAAACTGCGTCTTAAAGCTAAGACGATGCTTAGAAGAGGTACACGCGATGGTGCGGCTACTGGTAAACGCAGTGCAAGCCTCGTATTAACCCAAACGCAGCTTTATGATCCGTCTGGCCAAAATTTTGTTACCTCAAAACTCCAACGAGTAGTTGAGCGGCAAAATGCTGAAGTGGTTCGTACTGACGTACCAGAAGAAATTGATGACGATGACACTGGTACAGATACTGGTGATGATTCGACATCCGATAATGAAGCCACCGTTAGCAAGCCTAAAATCATGGGGCATATCCTTGATAAGTCAGGTGATCCCATTGTTGGTGTCACAGTGCAAGTTGGTGATAATACCACCGGCACTGATGAAATAAGCTATTGGGAAATGACCGAAATGGCTAAAGGTAAATACACCGTCACGGCTTATAAAGAGGGGTATACGTTTGTACCACAAACCATCACTATCGAAGACGATGATGTGGTCATTAACCTTGCTGTTTCAGTCGATCAGCAAAATGACGTTGTTGAGCTTCATAGTATAAGTGGCTATATCCTCAATAGTGTTAATAACCCAGTTGTTGGTGTTACCGTGCAAGTGAATGACACAACGGTAGTGACTAATAATACTGGCTATTGGCAGAGAGTCGATCTAGCTGAAGGCAAATACACCGCCACCGCCAGCAAAGAGGGTTATACCTTTGAGCCACAAAGCTTTAGTGTTTCCAACGCTAATCTGGTTATTGACTTCAAAGTGATTGCAGGTGACATCGAAGATGATGAAACAAGTGGTGGTGAGCTTGATGATGAGCCGATTGTCGATGACAGCAATGCCATTTATGGCATTCAAATCACCGTCATTGACGAACTGGGCAATCCAATACCCGGTGTGCTTTTACAAGTGGGTGAGCAATCTGTCATCACGGATGAAAACGGTTATGGAGAAATCATTGAATTAACAGAAGGCGAGTACACCCTCACTGCCAGCAAAGACGGTTTGCGTTTCAAAGATCACCCCTTTGAAGTCGGTAATCAACAACTGTGGACGAAATTGGTCATCAAACCCTTGACTGATCTCAAAGCCAAGATTGCCCCAATCGTTGGGGTAAAGGCAGAGCAAGGTAAACACTTTAGCTATATGATTACAGTCAACAATGGCGGTAGTGAAACAGCAACCGGTGTCTCCTTTGCCTATCAACTGCCTACTGGCACCGATTTAGTTGAAATACACGGAGTCGATGCGGGGGCGTGTGAAGCGGTGACGGATGACAAAATTCTGGTTTGTAGCTTACCTGAGTTAGTGGTTGGAGAAAGCCTCGAAGTTGAAATCGAACTCGACATCGTCCAACCCAACTCAACATTGCTCAACACCGTCAATCTGTACTCTAACGAGTATCCGGTTGTCGTGGCTGAAGTCTGGACACTCGTCAAGCCTTATCTGTCCGTATTTTGTAAGGGCACGCCTAATCCCATTACTACGGGTGGCCTATTGCATTATGAATGTGATGTCGAATTGAATGATAATGCACCCACAGGCGTTGCCACCGAAGTGGTATTCGAAGTGCAAGTCCCCAGAGGCGTTAAACTGAAGTCATTGGCAACCGATTACGGTTTGTGTGATACCAGCGCATTTCCGACAGTCACCTGCCAACTCGTGGATTTGACGATTGAAAATCCCGATGACACCAGCCATATCACGCTTTATCTGGATGTGGAACTGCTCGATCCCGGCTTATTAGTCTTAATCAACCAAGCCAGTGTGAAGGCTTATGGCTACGCCACGCATACCAGTCGCGAACGCACCAAAGTCTTTATACCGCCTGAGTACAAGGTAGACATGGTGTTGGTGATTGACGTGACGCGGAGTATGCAAGAAGAGATGAACGGTGTTAAAAAAGCCTTGACTCAATTCGCGGCAGAATTTGATGCCAGTCAGTTTCCACTGACGGCTTTGGTGGTGTTTAGAGATGACGTGACTTTAAAAGTCCTCACCAGTGATGTGAATCTGTTAGAGACTGAGATCGGTAAAATGAAGGCTGCCGAAGGCGGTGCCTGTCCAGAGGCTTCATTTGAAGCCTTGAATGTCGCCATTACTCATGTCAAAAAGGGTGGCACAATCTTTTTAGTGACCGATGCTTCACCGTATCCAGACTCCGATGTTGCCGGCGCGATTCAACGCCTACGTGACAAAGGCATTCGTCTGAATACGATGTTAACCGGTGATTGTTCTAATGAAGAGGATTGGAATAGGTTGAATGAGTAAAGATTAGCCAAGTTGCCCGCTTTCTGGAGCAGAGTGGGCAACGTGGTTGCCCACTGGTTAATATAGATTGTCAGAAAAATAATTTTATCATTTTGAGGGCG
>JAYQWI020001230.1:0-2957 GCA_035871815.2 Candidatus Parabeggiatoa communis | reverse complement strand
TGTATTTGATAATCGTATTGAGATTATCAGCCCAGGGCATTTACCCAATAATTTAACCCTAGCCAACATTCGACATGGCATTTCATCAATGCGTAATCCGGTATTGGTTTCTCATGCGATTCATTTATTGCCTTACCGAGGCCTCGGTACCGGTATTCGTCGGGCCTATAAAGCTTGGCAAGCGATTGATTTTATTGATCATCGTGAGGGCAATCAATTTCAGGTGATTATTGATAGGCAATAACGACAGAAAACAAAAAATAAATAACGCAAGAGACACACGCAAAAACTTTTTTAGATATTTTTAAGGCCTCTTTATAGCGTTTCCCGATTGAATGAAGTACAGTTATATCAAGAAAATCGAACAGCAAAATAAATTTAGAACGAAAATCAATCCGGCCGCAAAATAAATTTAGAACGAAAATCAATCCGGCCGCAAAATAAATTTAGAACGAAAATCAATCCGGCCGCAAAATAAATTGGGACGAAAATTGCGCCACGGCAAAATAAATTTTGCACTAAGTAGGTACGCATAAATCTTTTAACATTTTCTATATATAAGGATTTTGTTAAAAACCTTTTGCGAGCCTACATAAAATCAAATTTGTACTTAGCTTCGATGACCTTCGGTTCATTCAATCGGGAAACGCTATAACACCAGAAAAAAAGTTGCGCCATTACGTTACGGTGTGATTTTCAAAAAGGCCTTCAGCCATCCGGATTTGTTCACCGCGTTAGTCAAGGATTTTCTTTGCATCCAACTGGAAATAACTGAGGTAGAACATGACAAAGTTTTTATACCACCGGTGGGCAATGTGGCGGCCAAGTTTGACTTATTTGCCGAGGACACCAAAAATCGGGTGATTGTTGAAGTACAACATGCCCATTATTCAGACACTTACGAACGTTTTTTTTACTATCAATGTAGTGCGATGGTAGAAACGATTCAGAGTTCTAAAAATGACAGTTTTCCAGTGACGGTGTTTACGTTAGTCTTTTTTACGGGTAAAAATACCCCTAGCCCAGACAGTGGCATTATCGTGCATGACTTTGAACCCAAAGATTTTATGACGGGTAAAGTGCTGACGGATATTTATCCGCATAAACATCAGCTATTTTTTGTGTTTACCAATGACTCGGCACCTGAAAAGGCCCCAGTACCACACCGCGAATGGATGCAGGCGATTGATGACAGCCTGGATAAGCAAGTGGATGAGGCTCAATATACCAATCCTGCCATTCAAGCACTTTTTGACGTGATTGAGCAAAGTAAAGTCACGCCAGAAGAACGGGCTCGGATGAAGGAAGAGGATAATCAGACCGAAGCGGAGACACAGGCGTTTAAAGAGGGTGAAGAGAAGGGAATAAAGGAAGGTGAAGAAAAGTTAAAGGAAACCGCTCGCAACTTAAAGGCCCTTGGTGCCTTAACAGAAGAACAAATAGCCAATGCGACTGGCTTGAGTTTGGAAGTTGTCAAAGCCTTGTAAAACTAGAAAAGGGTTAAGTACTGAACCACAAATAAACAAGTATTTTACCGCAAAGAGACGCGAGGCATCGCGTCGAAACGAAACAGCGAATTGTAGAGACGCGATGCTTCGCGTCTCTAATTATAAATAAACATTGCTTCTATTAAAATACCTGAAAATTTATGTTTCAGTACTTACAACGGATTGACGGAATAAACGGATTTTTTATTTAAATATTTTAATCTAATCATCGAAAATCAGGACAAATCAACCTCATCTGCGTTCTATCTGGTTTTAATCACAAGATTGGTTCTTAAACACTTTTTGTTCTTGTGTTAAAGGCCGGATACCTAATGATTCTTGGGCCAGTATATCACCACATTGCCATTTTAGAGCTGAGGGCGGTTTAGCCGGTTGATAAGTCGCCTTCTGTCGTTGCTCTTTGATCGGCAGCAGCTGTGAGCTTTTGATACGCGCTTTCGAGGGCGGCATTGATGTTTTGATACGCGCTTTCAAGGGCGGCTGAGTCACTGTGCTCGGTTGTTCTAAATGGCTTAAATGTTGCTGTAGTTTGGGTAAGCCCGGTGAATGGGGATTCACTTTTTGCAAACGCTGGATATATTGCTCTGCGCTGTACCGTTTTCCCTTTCTCAGGGCTTGTTCTGCCCAATATTGATAACGGCCTTCAATTTTCAAAAGGCCTTGTTTCGCTTGCGCGTTATAGGCATCAAGGGCTAAAACTTGCTGGTAACACTTAAAAGCCGTACCCTGTTTACCCGTCATTAAGCGATTCGCTTCAAAATGCGTTTCGCATTGTTGCAATAATGCCGTCGTTCTCTTCTGCGGGGGCATTGCCTCTTTTATCGGCTGTCTTGGTACGAATTTGGCCAAGACAATGGGTTTTGATTCTCGCTGCTTTTCTGAATCCTCTGGTAATGGTTCATCTAATGATTTTGGCACTTGAACCGCTTTTCTTGATTCATTATGGATGCTTGCCGCGATAGTCAGGAGCATATCTAATGCCGAGCTTTTTTCAGCTTGATTTTCTTGATTAGGCTCTGATTTCTTTGAGATCAAGGGCGCAGATTGTGGCGGTTCTGATTTCTTTGAAACGGGTACAACATTATCAGGCACTTTGTCTCGGTTGCCAGAGGCAGGAAGTGATAACGGTTGTTTTTCTAACGATACCCTATCTGATATCTTATCTAAAAGAATGCTTTTATGATTATCGTCTTTTTTGGACAAGAGGGTGTCGGCCTTCGGCGGATTGACAGGTTTATTTTCTGCGTTAGCAGGCCCAAGTGCTGTTTTTTCAATGACTTGTGTACTAACCGGCGTTTCGTGATGCGACTTGTCCAAAGGGGGTTGCACAAACTGAGTTTGTTCAGTGCCCTGATTTTCAGGCGTTTGGAAGGCTGTCGTGGGGATCGGTGGCAAAGACACCTCTTCTAGGTTATCAGGCGCGGCCAATTCAGCTAAGGCAACTGGTTT
>JAYQWI020001229.1:0-2704 GCA_035871815.2 Candidatus Parabeggiatoa communis | reverse complement strand
TTTGGGGTGCCCTTAGCGGCTATCAATATGAGTGTTGGGGGCAAAAAATCTCATTCGCAGCCGTGCGATGAGGATGCCAGAGCCAAAATCATCCAGAACCTGGATTCAGTGGGTATCGCAACGATCATTTCTGCGGGTAATAACGGTTATGCCGACGGAATCAGCGCACCGGCTTGTATTTCTAAAGCGATCAGTGTCGGCGCGACGGATAAAACCGGGCAACTTTGGCCGCAATCAAACCGTGCAGGCATACTCGACTTGTTAGCGCCCGGCGTTGGGATTGAATCAGCCTTGCCAGGTGATTTAACGGCCGCGAAGGATGGTACGTCTATGGCAGCCCCGCATGTCGCGGGTGCCTGGGCAATCATGAAGGCCCACAATCCAAAAGCCAGTGTTGCTGAAATTTTGGGTAAGTTGAAGAATACGGGGCAGGATGTTGGTGGTATGCCGCGTATTCAGATTGATGCTGCGTTGCCACAGGTACAAGCTGCTCAAGGTTTGAATGATGGGTTAGTTGCCTATTATACTTTTGATGGAAATGCCAATGATGCGAGTGGGAATGGGAATCATGGTACTGAACAAGGTGGCTTTAGTTATGTCACTGGAAAAATTGGTCAAGCTGCACAATTTGATGGAATTGATGATTATGTTGATATTCCCAAAAAAAATACCTTAAATCCTGCTCAGATTACCATATCAACATGGATTAAAATTTCTGATGTTTCACAGGTGACTGCACCACATAACCATCATACTGTGTTCTATATGCCACGGCAATATTTACTAGCTATTTTTGGTTCTTCATATCCAAATAATATATGGAGTAATGGCATACAGGCAAATGAACTTAGCTTTGCTTTTAATCCTCATTGGTATTGGTATTCAACTGAATATTTTCCTGAACAGAACCAATTTGAACATGTTGTTTTGACATTTGATGAAAAAATGGTAGGCACACTCTACATCAATGGGCAATATGTATACGAAGTTGGATATTCAAGTCCCATTAGTTCAAATGCAGATTGCCTAATGATAGGAGCAAGAACTTGTTCTGTGGCACAGGCATTTTTCAATGGACTTATTGACGATTTCCGCATCTACAATCGTGTCATCAGTGAATCTGAAATCAAGCAACTTTACGGACTTGCTTCTGAGGCAACTTTAACCCTCACCAAAACCGGCAAAGGCGAAATCACCAGCACTGACAACAGCATCAACTGCGGTGAAAGCTGCGAAGCTGACTACGAAGTTGATAGTACCGTTACCTTGACAGCTACCCCGGCGACTGGCTATAGCTTTACGGGTTGGCGTGGCGATTGTTCTGGCGCGTCTGCAAGCATTACTGTGACTATGGATGTCGCTAAAAGTTGCGAGGCTTCCTTTGAAAAAGAAGTTGTTTTTGCTAGTGGTTGCGATGTGATTCCTGATGGCTTAGTCGCCTGTTATCCCTTTAATGGGAATGCTAATGATGCTAGTGGGAATGGGAATCATGGCACTGTTCATGGGGCTACTTTGATTGAAGATCGATTTGGGAATGTCGATAGTGCTTACAAGTTTAGTCAGAACAATGGCATTACAATTCCCAATAATGCATCCCAACAAATTGCTACTAACCAGATTTCTATTTCTGCTTGGATCACTCTCAACAAAGACATTCCAAAGACTCAATGGCGGATAGTTAATAAGCAAGAAGCGAATTCTATTTCATGGGGGTTAGAATTGTTTGGAAATGGGTATTATGGTGGTGCACAAGGTAATAATATCACCTTCCATAATTCCGATAGAAATCGTTGGATTGGTTGTGTCGCTTTAGAAGTCAATTTAGTACCTATGGTAACGTACCATGTTGCTGCAATTTCAGAGAACAATGTAGCTAAAATTTACCTAGATGGTAAATTAATCAAAACATGTACTAACATGCTGGGAATCCCTTCCTCAATAAATTCTTATATAGTGATAGGCTTCCATAGTCAGTTTTCCGGCTATTTTTTCAACGGTAAAATAGATGATGTAGCCATCTACAACCGTGCCCTATCCGAGTCTGAAATCCAAACACTCTACGGTTCTGAAAAAGCAACTTTAACCCTCACCAAAACCGGCGAAGGCGAAATCACCAGCATTGGCAACACCATCAACTGTGGTGAAACCTGCCAAGCTGACTACGAAGTTGAGAGTACCGTTACCTTGACAGCTACCCCGGCCAGTGGCTCTACCTTTACGGGTTGGAGTGGCGATTGTTCTGGCACGTTTGCAAGCACTACCGTCACTATGGATGCGGCTAAAAGTTGCACGGCGCACTTTGACAAATCATCAGGGCAAAAGACGATCACGATCAACAAAACGGGCAAAGGTAGGGCCACCGTGAAAATCGAAGTCAAAGCAGAAGACAGAACGCACCTATGCAAAACGGACTGCTCTGAAATGACTCGGCCCATCTTCACCGCTAACGAAATCCTGTTGACGGCTACCACTGCAAAAGGCTTTATTTTTAACCAGTGGGCGGGTGAGTGCAGTGGCACAGACAATCGCATTACCGTTCCCATGACGGCTTCCAAAACCTGTACCGCCGATTTTGATTTGGATCCCAATGCTGAAATGTATCCCCTAACGGTTAATAATAAGGAGGGAAGTCAGGGTAGGCTAGTCGCCAAAGGCGGTATTGATTGTGGCGAAAAGTGTACGGCCTATTACCCAGGCGGGCAAA
>JAYQWI020001228.1:0-8332 GCA_035871815.2 Candidatus Parabeggiatoa communis | reverse complement strand
TAAAACAGTGGGCAAGGTACTCCAACGTCTCACTGTAGAAGGGCATGTTCCAGAGGCTTTGCGATTAGCCCATTTAATTGGTTCAGCCGTGATGACAGGACAAAGTGGTAAAAGAGCTTAATCAGTTATCAGTTATCATATTAAAAATCAGAGACTTATTCTCTGTGGTCCTCTGTGGCCCTCTGTGATCTCTGTGTTGAAGGGGGTAATTTGTTGACATTTTTCAACACAGAGAACACAGAGTTCCACAGAGTTCCACAGAGTAAGTCCTAAAATAAAATGTTAATCCTGATAACTGATAACTGATAACTGACTGATTATCAACACTCAGTACAGCGAAGACACTCGATAACCGCGAGTTTGCAGCAGTTTCAATACCCCCTTTTCTCCCGGTAAATGCAACGCACCAACAGCAATAAACGCTTTACCTTCTTGCAAACGTTTTTGCATCCGTTTTGCCATTATCAAATTACGATCATCGACTATCCGTTTGTAAAAGGCTTCGCTCAAATCTTTATTATCGCTATTGTCTCGCATATACTCGATACTAAACTTCATCAGTGCTGTCAAATCGCGCTTTAGATACAATTCATGCAGTTTAGCGAAAATTATTGGCATGTCGTCTAATCGTTTTAAAGTCTCTTTCAGTAATACGATTTGATCAGATAGCGGGAGTTCTTCAAAAACGGCCAGTTGTTCCTCTACCTTTTCCAAACCATACGTCCGTATTTGTAGTTGCCGCGCCTTTTTATACAACAGTAAATCTAAAAATTCTCCTGTTTTCATAGGCGGTGTACTCAGTATGGCTATCACGGCCCACGGTTTGAGTTTTTTGACGACCATAGAAGGCATGTTATATTGCCTCAGCGCTTCGACAATTTGCTCGTAAAACGCATTGTCAACGAGTTGCTCTAAAGACTGGGTACCCGTAAAAACCATAGCACTGGCCGCTTTGAGCATAGTGGGAATATCCATTTGTACTTCAAGTGAAACGCTATCAGCTTGTTCAAAGCAGTTACGCACAATGGGCGACAAATTGTTGACACGAGGATCTTCTGAATGTATGGTGCCAAAAAGACAACTTGGCGTGAGTCCTGGTTTGTCAATTTCCCATAGCAAGCCCTTTTGACTCTCTTCTGCAAATAGGCTATTGGCTACTAAGGCGACAAAAAAGAATGTGGTTAACCCGTAAATTTTGTAATCGTATTTTTTCATACTCAGTCCTTTCAGTTATTTATCAATCTTATGGGGCTTTGTATTCTAGGCAAACGTTTTTGTGGAAAAAACGCCTGGAATTTTGTTGCTCACCATTGTCGATATTTTGGGAATGGGAATTTTGGATTGTGGCTCACTTATCAAAGCTTTTCTATTGATTTTTAATCCAGCGACAAAAGCCTGAAAAAAATCCGTTTAACTTCAGATTTAAGTTCATAAAATCCGTAGTACTTTCAGTATATTATACATGAACAATCTATAGCACCTCAGGTGTTTTTAATAACACTGTTTTGTGTCTTGCCATCAGTGAACCAAGTGTTTTTAAAAACGCTTTAAACAAGCTTTTACGATCTGTTACTGTTTCTCAACTGACGAACTTGTCAGTTCTAAGTGAGATTTATCATACCTTAGCAAATTAGGCGACGGATAATAGCACGAAAAAATTTATTTTTAAAGTATTACTTGAAGTTTATACCGTAACTTGTTGTACTATATGAAAAATGTGATTTATAAAAACCCTTGAATGAGTACAAGGGTATCGAAACTTTAGCGGCCATAAATGAATGATAATGTTGAAGTAGAAGAATTTTGGCTACCGCAATTTGCAGAAAAAGTAACTTTTGAGCAAAGGGCTTTTAATATTTTCAGGGGAATTTAATTTATGCCATTTACCTTATCTCATCCTGCCGCGGCTGTTCCTTTTACCCGATGGGGCCTCGTATTATCTGCCCTTATCGTGGGCAGTCTGTCTCCCGATTTCATCTATTTCATTTTTTTATCACCACAATACCACGCAGGCCACACCTTTATAGGCCTTTTTATCCTTGATATTCCTATGGGTTTAGTTGTGCTATGGATATTTCATAAAATACTCAAGTACCCTATCCTCTCGTTATTTCCCATTACTCATCAACACTGTTTAATGCCTGTAGCCAATCGTTTTCATTTTTTCCCGTTACCGCATTTTCTTTTAATCGTTTTCTCTTTATTTATCGGTGCGTTGACTCATATTGCCTGGGATGCTGTCACACATTTCAACGGTTGGGTAGTCATTCAGTTGCCTATTTTAAGTGCCCCCCTTATTGAAACCGCTCAGGGTACTCTGAAAGTTTATAAAGTCTTACAGTATGGCAGTACCTTTTTGGGGGCCGCCCTCCTGTTTTATGGGTACATTTCATGGTTAAAACAAACTCCCAAACCGCCTATTAGGCAAAAGCTGTTATTATCAACTCAAACTCAATGGTTCATTCTTGTTTTAATGGGATTGAGTAGCGGTTTTGTGGCGATGATTTACGGTTTTGTCAGCGTTGCCCCATTGACTCATTTTCGTTTAGTTTACCCATTTATTGTTCAAACCGTGGTAGCGGGAATCAGCCTTTTATTTATAGAACTGATTATTTATAGTATACTTTGGCACTGGCAAAATCCAAATCCCCACCCCCCTTTGCCAAATCTTACCCACAAAAAATAATACAAACTACCACAAGGGATTGCCCCCTACTAACCGTCATTTCACGCTCAAAGCAATCGGTAGACTTGCCCTTCACTTTGATAACTGATAACTGATAACTGATAACTGAATAAATGTACGCAACTAATCATATTGATCTTGAACTTTTCAATCCTGAACAGTTTAAAGACGATTTGCAAACTGAATCGCTTTCTGAATTAAAGGTATTTCGCAATGCCTTAAAACAGGGGCATCAAATCTTAAAAGAACGTTTTCAGGCCTATAAAAACGCAACTGATTACGTGACACAACGGGCTTGGCTAATCGATCAAATACTCTTACAAGTTTGGCAACAACATTCGGCTTGTCTTGATCATCAGACGTGTGCCCTTATCGCTGTCGGTGGTTATGGGCGCGGTGAACTACATCCCCATTCTGATGTGGATTTATTGTTTTTGTTAGAATCAGAACCGTCAACCACGACGCAAGCGTGTCTTGAAAGCTTTGTCAGATTTTTGTGGGATATTCGCCTTGAAGTCGGGCATAGTGTCCGTACCTTGGCCGAGTGTGAACAAGAAGCCGCCGCTGATATCAGTGTGGTTTCTAATCTGATGGAAGCGCGTTTGCTAACCGGCTCTGAGAGTTTATTTCAAGCCATGCAAACCGCCATTTCAACCGATCGCGTTTGGCCTGTTCAAACGTTTTTTGCCGCTAAACTCGAAGAAAAAAGCCGACGAGAATTGAAATATGATGATGCGGTTTACAATTTAGAACCCAATATCAAAGAAGGGCTAGGTGGCTTGCGCGATATTCATATGATAGGTTGGGTGGCTAAACGTCATTTCGGGGCCAAAACCTTATATGATTTGGTACAACATGCTTTTTTAACCGAAAAGGAATATCAAAGGCTGATAGCTGGACAAGAATTTCTCTGGGAAATTCGCTGCTTGTTACATTTTACGGCCAATCGAGGTGAAGAACGTTTATTGTTTGATTATCAACGTACCCTTGCCACGCTTTACGGTTACGAGGATGATGAAAACGGTTTAGGCGTAGAAAAATTGATGAAGCAGTATTATTGCACAATCAAAGAAATGAGTACGCTCAATGATATGCTTTTGCAACTGTTTCAAGAAGCCATTTTGTATGCTGATACAGATAAGACTGTTCAGCCTCTAAACAAACGTTTTCAAGTTCGCAATGATTTTATTGAAGTGACTCATGATAAAGTCTTTGTGAATTATCCGTTTGCCTTGCTAGAAATTTTTCTCTTAATGCAGCAAAATCAAGAGATTAAGGGAATACGTGCCGCGACTATCCGTCTGATAATTCATTATAAGTATTTGATTGATGAGGCTTTTCACCAAGATATACGGGCGAGGAGCCTGTTTATAGAAATCTTCCGTCAACCGAAAGGCTTAACTCATGCACTACGGCGCATGAATCGTTATGGTGTTCTTGCGGCTTACATTCCTGCTTTTGGTAAAATAGTGGGGCAAATGCAATATGATTTATTTCATATCTACACCGTAGATCAACACGTACTTGTTGTCGTGCGTAACCTCCGACGCTTAAACCTACCCGAATATCAACATGAATTTCCCTTTTGTTCAAAATTGATACAAACGATTCCTAAACCAGAATTGCTGTATCTCGCCGGTTTATTCCATGATATTGCAAAAGGACGGGGTGGCAATCATTCTACATTAGGGGAACTTGATGCCTTGACGTTTTGTAAAGATCATGCTTTAAGTGACAATGATGCCCGTTTGGTGGCCTGGTTAGTACGCCATCATTTGCTCATGTCAACGACCGTACAACGTCAAGATATCTACGATCCTGATGTCATTAAAACCTTTGCTCAGCAGCTTGAAGACACGACGCACCTAGATTATTTATATCTGCTTACAGTTGCCGATATCAGAGCGACTAACCCCAAATTGTGGAATAGTTGGAAAAATGCTTTACTCACACAACTTTACCAAAAAACCCAAGACGTTTTGCATCATGGGTTAGGCGATGTGTTAAATAAACAGCTCCACATTCAGGAAATTCAAATGCAGGCGCGTGATTTTCTCACTCATGAGCCCGATCAGGAACGTATTACCGCCTTATGGGAAGATTTAGGGGATGATTATTTTTTACATTCCTCACCGCAAGAAGTTTTCCGCGAAACAGAAGTCATCTTACACTATGCCACAGATGACAATCCCGTCGTGCTAGAGCGTTTTGATACCAAGGGTGGAACAGAATTTATTATGATTTATACGCAAACTTGCGATGATTTGTTTGCTGACACCACCTATTTTTTAGAACAACAAAATTTGAGCATTGTTGATGCCTATATCGTCCCAACGCAAAGCAAATACATCATCAGTGGCTACACCGTATTGGAAAATAATGGTGAAGAACTCCAATCTGCGGAGCGTGTTGAGGAGATTTTAGAAGGACTCAAACAAGTACTGGCTTGCGAAACACGTTTGCCCTTGACACCGATCGTTCGGCATATGTCGAGAGAACTCAAGCACTTTTCTGTGCCTACCCGTGTGACATTCACGCAAGATCATATTAATAGTCATACGATTTTAGAGGTGATTACAACCGATAGGCCAGGTGTTTTATCGCGCATTGCACAAGCTTTTGTGACATGTGATGTACAAATTAAGAAGGCCAACATTGGTACCTTTGGTATCCGTGTTGAAGATATTTTCTTTGTAACCGATTACAAAAATAATGGGTTATGTTCTGCCGATCAACTGGATTGTTTACGGGACAAATTATCTGAATTATTGGATGAAAAAGTGCCCAAAACACCTCTCAATAAATTAATATAGTAGAGACGCGATGCCTCGCGTCTCCCCCGTCTCGAAGCGATGCAAATTATCGTTTCGACGCGATGCATCACGTCGAAGCCGCATCGATGCCTAAAAACGAATTATCGTAGAAACGCGATGCCTCGCGTCTCCGCCGTATTGATGCCTAAAAACGCGATGCCTAGAGACGCGAAGCATCGCGTCTCTACAAATACAATTATCATTTCGACGCGATGCCTAGAGACGCGAAGCATCGCGTCTCTACAAATAATTAGTTCAACCCATCAGCCTGAGCGAGCAGGTTATTTATTTCGAGTTCAGCTTCGATAGCATAAATATCCTGCTGCATCTCATCAAGCGTATTATCGATATTGCCACCAATACCACCAACATCGTCTTCAATATTGCTGTACTCTTGAATAGTACGCATCGCATCAAGCATATCTCGCTTCGCCTCTAAATGAGCAACCTTCAATTTCACTAAATCAAGATTGTCAATCAGTTTCTTTAGCGTACTCCCCATCTTCGTTTCCGCACCATGAAGTTGTTTGAGAAAATGTGCCATCTCTTGGATGGTGCTATCCAAAATCGCGATTTTTTCCGGCGAAGCCCCTGAGTTTTCAAGCGCGGTACGTGAAGCTTTCTTCGATTCCAACTTCTGTTCAAACGTCTTGCGTGACACTTTCACCTTGATCAGATTGCCTCTGACTTCATTTATCTTATTCTCGTACTTCTGAACAGCGATATCGCCCTTGCCAACCATATCTTGAATCTGGTTGGTAACTCGTTTCTTCAGAACATCAATGGTAGCCATCCCCTGCTCACCACAGCCAAGGGGGGCTAATATCAGGAAAACTAAGGGTAACCATTTCAATTTATTCATAAAGTTCCTCCTCTATCAGAGATTTTGTGGTTTCAGCACTCGCTAATACCGCTTTAGCCTCTATTAAGAGTGTTTGTGAAGTTTCGCTAAATTTCTGTCTACCTTGGATTTCATCAATTTTATAGGCTACATAAGCCGCCTCCACTTTTTCATAAATCGTGTTCAACGTCACATTTAAATCCTTGTGAAGTACTTGCCATTGTTTGAGTGATTTTTTAATCATCTCACGTTGATTCGGAAAACGATCTTTCAGATCATACAACAATTGCACTTTATTATCAGCAATCGCCATTTCCTGCTTCATTTTATACATCGTTTGATGTAATTCAGGATTAATTTCTTTCACAAACAATAAAACATTATCTTTTGCATCAACAACTTCCTCCTGTTCCTCACAGCCATAAAAAACGAAAAGCATTATGAATAAAAATAATATCACCTTATTCATAAAGGGGTTCCTCTAAAACGGATTTCGTAGCATCAGCATTCGCCAAAACAGCATTCGCCTCTTGTAAGAGTGCTTTTGAGATCACACGAAATTGATTTTCACCTTGTATCTCATTAATCTTATAGGCAACATACGCTTTTTCAACTGTCAAAGCAATATCATTTAAGACTTGATTTAATTGGCTCGTCAAATTGTGCCACTGTTCAAGTTTCTGAACAATCATTTCCCCTTGGTTTGGAAAGGCATTTTTTAAATCCTGTAATTGTTGAATCTTAGTCTCAGCAAGCGCAATTTCTTCTCGAATTTTATGGATTTTGTGATTAAGTTCAGGATTCATCTCTTGTATGAACGCACTCACAACGTCATCAGGCGGTACCGATTCCGATTCTTTATGCCAATTGTAAAGCCCGCCAATCAAAATCAGTACAACATAAACAGCAAGAATTATACCGCCTATTAGAATGGTTATAGAACGCATTTTGATCCGATTACTCCGTATCAGCCATAGTGTAACAATCAATAAAATTAATCCAATTAATAGCCGCATAAAAGATTGCCTTTCAATATAGATTTTGGGCAACCACAAGGGATTGCCCCTACAAGAAAAGGTTTGTGAACAAACACGATTTATTTAATTTCTGCCTCTATCGTCAACTTTGTGATTTCAGCATTTGTCAAAGCCGCATTAGCCTCATCTAAGAGTGTCTTTGACAAAACACTCAATTTCTCTCTGCCCTGTATTTCATCAAGTCGATAGGCAACATAAGCTTGTTCTACCTGTTGATAGATATCCTGTGACACTTGATTTAATTGCCTCCTCAAAATTTTCCATTGATTAAGCTTTTGTTCAAGAATCGCATGAGTTGGAAAATCTCTTTTTAACTCAACGAGTTGTTGAATCTTATTTTCAATAGCCCCTATTTCCACCCTGATTTCAATCAACTTTTGATTTAACTGAGGATTCATGTTGTCTAAAAAAGACATCACAGCCTGTTGAATTTCTCTCGCATGCTTTTCGACGGCCGTTTTTTCTTGTCTCGCCTCCCATTCTTGATACCAATCAATCCCTTTCTCAGTCCAAATCGTACCAGCAATGGCAATAATCAGAACCGCAAACGTTATACCGCAACTTGTTTTAACTTTGACAACTTTGAGAAATAAAAAACGAGCAATAAAAAACCATAAAAAAAAGATGACAAACTTTATTATCAACGACATGATTATATGATCCTTGACTCAAACAGAAAATGGGCTCGCGCCTGGGATTGCCCCTACAATATTCAATGGCGATTATAAAATCCTTGACTCAAACTGGGCATACCGAATGTATTGCCCCTACAATATTCAATGGCATGTAGGGGCAATCCCACGCGCGAGCCCCATTAATTTAGGAAGTTCCAAAAAAATAATTATCCCAAAAGGCAATTCAAGCCGGTTTGTTTAATTTCTCTCATTCTCTGCGGCTCTGCGGCTCTGCGTGAGCCGACAGTTTGTTACAAATAATTTGTGTGCATAGAGTAGCC
>JAYQWI020001227.1:0-4546 GCA_035871815.2 Candidatus Parabeggiatoa communis | reverse complement strand
AATTATTCCTAATTAGCACGCTTATATAGATCAAATGATTTAGGTGCGATAAGAGAGAATGATGGATTGGG
Source organism: Candidatus Parabeggiatoa communis (assembly GCA_035871815.2). Taxonomy (GTDB): domain Bacteria; phylum Pseudomonadota; class Gammaproteobacteria; order Beggiatoales; family Beggiatoaceae; genus Parabeggiatoa; species Parabeggiatoa communis. The sequence goes on along the minus strand of JAYQWI020001227.1, from coordinate 4,475 downwards.
GAAATTGTTTTTATTAATAACGGATGCAAACTAAAGTTTGCACTCCAACCAGCAAACTAAAGTTTGCACTGCTACTAGCTGCAGGGCAAGCGGGCTAGACGATTTTTGGCATTTTTGAATGAAAGAAATCATTGAGGCCCGCTTACCCACCCTACATTGGGAACAAATCGATTTATTTGTGATTTATTTGTGAATGCCCATTTTTTCACGCCAACCCGGATATATCTCGTCGGCATCAGCAGAAAAAGTCTCGAAGGCACCGCGTAATTCCTTATGTTCCTTAGCATATTCAATGATATCAACACCTTCCATCCAAGCATCGCGTACTTGACGTAAGGAGGTGGCACCTGCTTCGCCGCCATCTTTGTGACCGAATGCGCCACCACCAGATGTTTGGATAACGTTACAATGTCCCAAGTTATCAAAGAAGCCAGGTAAACGCAGAGCGTTCATGCCGCCAGAAATGATAGAAGTGGTCGCCTTCATGCCTTCCCATTCTTGATGGTAATAAGGCCCCTCGGCAGAATCACGTTCCAACATATAAGTGATCAATCTATCACCTGCTTCGCCTTCCATCTTGCCATAGCCCATGGTACCGGTATGGATGCCTGAAGCCCCTTGCATACGTGACATTTTCGTGTGTACAAAGGCGGTATAGCCGCGTTTAGCCTGAGGGGAGGTCACTGCACCATGACCCGCACGGTGATAATGCAAGAATTGATTCGGGAAGTAGCGGCGGCTAGTGGTGATCGCCGTGGGGCCACCCACATAACCGTCCACAAGAAAAGCCACATGATCGCCAAATTCACCAAATTCTTCCAAAATGTACTCACCACGGTGAATCATTTCAAAGGGATCATCAGCAGTAATGTTGGCAGAGAAAAGCTTAGCCTCACCGGTTTCATCCTGAGCGCGTTTCATAGCATCCACGATCATAGGAATGATTTCTCTCGTCGGTGCAAACACTTGGTTGCCTTGAGGCTCGTCATTTTTGATGAAATCACCACCCAACCAGAATTGGTAACAGGCATCAGCGAATGGCCTAGGACGTAAACCTAATTTAGGTTTGATGATGGTACCGACAACCATACCCCCATTCGTTAAATCTCTGCCTAACACCCGCCACATATCGACGATATTTCTGTTAGGGCCATCAAACAAACGCAGGAAGGGGAGTGGCACATAAAAGTCAACCATTTTGGCATATTCCACATCGCCCATGCCTTGGTTGTTACCAATACTCAAAGTCAAGAAAGAGACGATCATCGCGCGGCCGTCTTTCATGTTGCGGTCAAACAACTCGACGGGATAAGCAATCTTCATCAATTCATTGGCTTCATCAATCTCATAGACAAGCGCATCGACACCCTTGGTAAAATCGTCAGTCGTACACACTTCCACGTTGGTACCCGTGGAGGATTCAGCCGCAAAATGAGCTGCTGTGGACAAATAGTCCCCAAAACCTTCTTTGGGCTTCATCCTGTAGGCGCACAACATGTGGCCATTATTCTTAATCAGATCTTCTTCTTTCAAGCTCAGATCGGCGTAACGATTCGATTGGTCAAGTCCCATAATTAATTATTTCCCGTTTAAGTTAAAAATAAATATTAAGTTGCGAGTACTGATCGCGCGGTGGGCATTCTACACTAAATAAACTATAAATAAAAATAAAAAGTTTCTATTAATTATGAGAATCTATAGCAAATAAAAGTGTGAACGCAGAGAATACTATTTATACACAAAATAAACTATAAATAAAATAAATAGTTTCTATTATGACTATAGTCTATACTCTATATTCAAATAAATAACCGAGTCATCTTGAATTGAATCAGCGTAAAATCAATGAGTTATAAACAAAGATAGAAAAGTGATTTGAATCTTTGTTGTTCACTTTTCATTTTTTATATTTAATTTTATAACATAAAACGAATTGTTCATTTTTCATTGTTCATTGTTTATTCGATTACAGTGAGCATTCTACACAAGATGTTCTATAAATAAAAATCGACTGTTTATATTACAGTTATAGATAATACACTATAATCAAAATCTTCAATTTAAAGAATTTAGAGACAAAATATTGTATAAATAAAAATCGACAGTTGAATATTCTAATTATAGTTAAAACGCTATGAATAAAACCAGTTCTGATTTTCTGATCCGCCACGTTACATTACGTCAGTTACAAATCTATGAAGCGGTTGTTCGACTGGGTAGCTATTCTCAGGCCGGCAGATTATTGCATTTAACACAACCGACTGTTTCAATGCAGATCAAAAAGCTCAGTGAAACCATTGGCTTGCCATTGCTAGAGCAAGTCGGAAAAAGAACACACCCGACAGCAGCGGGCCGTCAGGTTTATAAAACAGCCTGCAACATACTTGAACAGTTATCCGATTTAGAAAATACGACAGCAGAGCTTAAAGAAGTGGTTAAAGGCAACTTACAAGTTGCCGTCGTGACGACGGCCAAATATTTTATGCCCTATCTCCTTGGCGCATTTCTTGAACAGCACCCGCAAGTTAAGCCTAGCTTAACGGTTGCTAATAGAGCCTTAGTTCTGGAACGTCTACGCTGTAATCAGGATGATCTGCTGATCATGGGGCAAGTCCCTGACAATTTAAAGGTAGAAGCACACCCTTTCCTGCATAACACGCTGGTCGTGATATCGCACCCCAATCATCCCTTAGCTAAAAGCCGCGAAATTCCGCTAGAATACTTAAGCAAGGAACGTTTTCTGGAACGTGAACCGGGTTCAGGTACCCGCTTATTAACGGAACGCTTATTTGCTGAACAAGGTTTTTCAATTGAACCTTATATGGAACTCGGTAGCAGTGAAGCGATTAAACAAGCCGTCATGGCAGGATTAGGCATCGCAGTGCTATCGCTACAGAATTTGCGATTGGAACTGAATGGAGGACATTTAGTGATACTGGATGTCAAGGGTTTTCCCTTACAACGCCAGTGGTATGTGGTCTACCTGAAAGGCAAGAAACTGTCATTAGCGACTCGCACCTTTATCGAATTTATTCGAGATCCAAGTCATCATAAATTACCCTTGATGGTATCTATTTAATCAATAACTTGGCGTACAAACATAAGGTCTATTTTTAATTTTAATATCGGTTTATTTGTAATTAGAGACGCGAAGCATCGCGTCTCTAATGGCTCGCGTCTTTTGGTTGCCCTTTGCTGTAAAATACCGGTTTATTTGTGGTTCAGTACTTACCATAAGGGTGATTTATTATTGAGTACATCTTTAAAAAATCCCCTCACTCCGTTCAATAATTCCATCCAATTCCTTCTTAGTTTCCGATTGTCCGCCATAAGTGAAGGTTGAAGTGAGATGATTCCAGTCTTCTTTGTTTAAGCCGTAAAGTTTGGCAATGATGACTTCCAATTCGGAACGGATTTGGATTAAATCGAGTGCTTCTGGGTTAATTGGGGCCAGTTTGAGTGCTTGTCTCAAGTCTTCGTAGAGTTCGCTTTTGCTTTTAGCGTAGAGCAAGGCGAAGCTTTTCTCAATGAGTTGTTGTTTGAGTTTTTCGCTTGTTTTCGGAATCGGGAGTTCGTAAACATAGTAAAATCCAGTATGAGCAGAAATTTTATTTCTAATATAGAAATTTAACACCAACGAATTTAACAGAGCCATTAATACCAAAAGTTCTGTAGTATCTGTTACTAGTTGAATGATTTCATCGCCCTGTTTTTTATAAACAAGATTAATAAAATGATTCAATGTATTACCTGTAAAAACTTTTTTAGGCAACAAAGTAGCAATCAAAGTTCTTTCATTAGTTGAACTTGCAACGTCACGGTAAACCAGTTTATGGGTTTCATATTCTAGTTTAAAGTTATTCTTCTCGAAATAATCAAATGTTAGCTTGCTTTTTAATTCAGTCTTGATACGACGTATTTCCTTAGCAATAAGATTCTCTCTTGCTTCATTATTCACTATAAAATATCTAGGAATATCAAAATTTGAATCAAATTGATAGATAGCTTTGCCTTCAATAAGTGGCAATCTATTAATATCTTTTATTTCCGTAAATAAATGACTATCATTTGTCATGTGAAACTCAGTACGCAATTTATACTCCGTTTCTCCAAGCAACTGATGTTTCCCTCTTATCTGACGACAAAGCAGATAATCCCTATCACTCCTAAATTCCATAATAGAAAAATTCTTCGGAGAAAAATGCGTAATCACTTCAGAATTTAATCTAATCGGTTTAGTTTGATACAACTGATTAGGATTATGTAAATAAAACAAACCCTTAAAATCATATTCGGCCAGACTGCCCGCTTTTTGAGCTTGAATAATGGAAAATTTGAATTGTGGATGCACATCAGGAAAAATCTTCGTCTTATGTTCAGAATCTTCCTCTTTAAAATAGCCTCGATTTTCAAAACTATACAATTCACGCAGGGTATTTTGTTGAATTAATAATTTCCTTAATTCAGTACAACCT
>JAYQWI020001226.1:0-9916 GCA_035871815.2 Candidatus Parabeggiatoa communis | reverse complement strand
AAAATAAATGTCAAGCTTTCACCTTTTTGAAAATATTGTCTTGCTGTCAATTTTGTGAGACACCACAAAGCGTCGTTGACGCACAACGCCAATAATCCAAATCATCACAGGATTATTGTTTATAGCAAGCCAATTAGTAGGAAATGTGTCTATCAATAATTAAATAGATTTAATATTCAATGATTTGAAAAAAATGGCACCTCAAAATTCTTCCTAAATTCATCTCAAATTCATCTCCAATTCATCTCAAATTCATCTCAAAAAATAATGGCTTTATTTTTCAATAGGTTTTAATCCTGTATTTTCATATCGAATTCATCTCAAATTCATCTCAAAAAATATTGAGGCCAAATAACCCATAACCTATTGATTTATCATGAATATAGCTTTTTATTAATAAATCTTCCGATGCCTCTAAAAAATCGGCATTGCGCCCTTTGCGTCTCTTGCGTTTTTTTCTTTATTACATTAAGCATTGTTAATTTTTGGGTGAAGGTATTTTTAGGGATGGCGCGACAAGGTATTTTGATTTATTTTTCAACGGCTATGAACACTGACTGTTCACAGTTCTCGTTTTTTCAAAGTAACCCCACATAACGCAAGAGATGCAAGAGACGCAAGAGACGCTAAAATTGTTATTTCCGTTCGTCAAAGCGTTTTAATGACTTTTCACGCAAAATAAATTTGAAACGAAAATCTTTTATTTACTTAATGGTGTTCGGGGAATGCGCTTTAATTATACCCATTATTCAAAAAACGTGAAGTTGACTATATAATAACGAAGTTCTGTTGAGCTTTTTTGATAAGTCATTGATTTATCATCAAGTTTAGATTTTTATAACCCATTGACCGTTTTTTTGACAAATGTGAACAGAACCTAGTATTCATCAATAACGAATTGGCAAGATCGCAAAATCAAACCGTTAAAAACGCGACGATAAAATACAATAGATAAATTATTGATTTTTAACACCAGCAGACTGAATGAAGTCGCTACCACCCAATTTCAGGAGAACCTCGATATGAAGAAAAAATTAACAATCACAAGAATGAGAGATTATTCAGAGACACTTGTCCACTTTGTTGTGATCAATAACGAAGGACAATATGCGCTCTGGCGTGAAGAATGTGAATATGCTCTCCCGTCTGGTTGGCTTGAGGTTGGCATGAGAGGCAGTAAAGCGGAGTGTCGAGAGTACGTCAATAAATTGTGGACTAACCCAGTACCCCTCAGCTTGCGAAAAGGGATGCCAAGACAAAGGCAGTGTTTAGTGAACAGTGAACAATGAACAATGATTCAATTTTTATCAATAAATCCCCTCTATTCCTCTCTCTTCCTCTGTGAACGCTGTGTTAATAAATGAATGAGGATTTTTACCCTTCAACACAAATCATTCGCCATCGCCGTTTTGCAAATTCATCGCATGTTAAAACATTTATTGACACTTTGGCAGAAGTCTTTTGGGAAACCGTTAGACAATCTGCCTATTGATAAACCGACAGAAACAGAACTCAAACGCTGGGCTTGCAGTGACTGGATTGAATATCAAGCTTGGTTATTTCATCATGGTTTTTTGACGCTGCATGACTGGCAACAATTGCGCGATAAGGCGCTGTCGTGGCAAAAACGTCCGCTGATCAGCATTATTACGCCGGTTTTCAATACACTGCCTCTCTATTTACAAGACTGTATTTATTCGGTGCAAACTCAAGCTTATCCTGATTGGGAAATGTGTTTAGTCGATGATGGCAGCGATAATGCTGACACAATAGACTGTTTGCAAACACAGGTTGCACAGGATGCGCGTTTGCATCTGCACCGTTTTCCTAATAATCAAGGTATTTGTCACGCGACGAATCAAGCATTAGCGATGGCGCGTGGCGAATACATCGCTTTTTTAGATCATGATGATCGTCTTGCACCCGATGCGTTATATCAGGTTGTGGAAACGCTGAGAAATCATCCTGATACTGATATTATTTATTCTGATCGGGATACCTTATCGCCGACTGGTTTTCGTTTTATGCACTTATTCAAACCAGATTGGTCACCTGAAACGTTGTTATCGGGCAATTATTTATTTCATCTGATGGTGTATCGGCGTGCGTTATTAGAAGAACTGGGTGGTGTGCGTGTCAGTCGAGAAGGTTCACAAGATTACGATTTGATCTTGCGGGCAGCGGAAAAAAAACGACAAGTGCAACATATTCCCAAAGTGTTATATCATTGGCGACAGCATGAGCAATCGGTGGCAATGGAACACAATGTCAAAGAATATGCTTATATTGCAGGCCTCCAAGCCCTGATTGATGCTTTAAAACGGCGTGGTTTATCGGGTAATGTGAGTGAAAACAAAGCGTTATGGCGCGGTCATTACCGAATACACTTCAATCCGCCACCTGCTGACACGTATCACGTTTTACAGTTAAGTACGCTACAGGATTATGCAACACAAATTAATCACGCTTTTGAGCGCAATACTGAAAATGATTATTTAGTCATTTTAGGGCCGAGTGTGCAAACTGTGGACGATGATGCGCTAACAGAATTAGTGTCTTGGTTACAGATTCCAGAAGTGGGCATGGTAACGGGCAAAGTGCTTGATACTAAAGGGAATTTATTACATGCCGGATTAGTGCAACGGCCTCATGGCGTGCCATTGGCAGTGTATGCGGGATATCCAGAGAATACACCGGGTTATATGGCCTTTACAGCGATAGTGCGTAATGTGAGTACGCCACACCCAGCGTGTTGTGTGCTGGAACGTGATCTGTGGCAACGATTAGAAGGTTTAAACAGTGATTATAAAGGCCCCCATGCGTTATTAGATTTTGCCCTCCGCGCCTTAACGACTGGCACACGTATTGTCTATACGCCTTTTGCCCGTTTTACGGCAAGCGATTGGCAAAGGCCAGAAACTTGGGATGAAACTGATCGACAACGTTTTGTTGAACAGTGGATAACGTGGTTAAAACAAGGCGATCCTTATTACAATCCCTATTTAACGCTAGAATTACCCGATATGGGCTTGAACAATGAGCAATTATCCTGATTATAAGGGATGAAAGCTTCAAATAAAAAAAAGCCTCATTATTTAATGGTGTCCCTAAAAGCCGTTACAATCAGCAATTATCAACCCTGTAGGACAACGTGTTTTGTTTGCCCACCATTCTTGAAGCTTGCCACAATGCCACTTTCGTATCGGGCAGACAGGCAGGTAGCTATGCCTCTACAAAAACCCACGTATTCATGGGCTGTAGGGGCTACCCTTGCGTGTTCGCCCGATATGGCATTGCCGCTTACCCACCCAACAAGAATCTGAAACGTCTGACGACTTATGAAACTAAAAGCGCCTAAACGATTAAAAAAACGACGTAATAAACCCCTTAGCGATCTGTGTTTGATTGTGCATGGCACGATATTATTACATACTAAACATCATAACCTGATTGCACAACCTGATGAATCCTTGCTCAAACTGACTCCGACGGAATTGGCGGCGGCGGCTAAACGCTTATTACCCCGCACAACCAACAAGCAACGCATTGCACTGGCTTTACCCAGTTCTGATTTTGTCGCCACGACTTTGAAGTTACCGACTAATCTCAAAGAAGATATCAGGGAAGTTGTTAAGCTACAATTGCCCACTTTATTGCCAGGCATAACCGATCCATTATTGCTTGCTGTACAAAAACCGGTAGAGGGAGAACAAACTTGTGCATTGTGGATGCCAGCTAAACGGGCCGATGAATTATTTCAAGCCTTTGAACAAGTGGGTTTATTTTTAGCTTGTATTTTACCGCGTCCCGTCATACTACTACCCGATACGATAACCCCTTATCAAATTTATGATGAGGATGAGAGTACGATTACCTGTATGGAATGGTCGGGCAATGTGATTCAACATTGGTTACATACTTCTAAAGTTGAATGTGATCTCGTTGAGTTTCAGGAGCAATTTGATGAAGCGCAGTCAAGTTTTAGTGATGACTTGGCGCAAGAGAAAAAAACGACGGTTAGCGATTGGGAAGAACTGTCTATGCCATCACCAACCGCTTATGATTATGCTTTTATTCCTCCCAGTACCACTGCCCGTATGGAAAAAGCGGCTAAACGAAAACGGCAACGTAACTGGAGTCTTCTGGCTTTATTGTTTATTGCAAGCCTTATCGGCGGTATCTATTTTGCGCTAGATTATGAACGCGGCCTCAAACAACAGTTGGCTGATTTGAAGCATCGTACTGACAATGTGAGTCAATTACGGGCCCAAGTGAACGAGATAGAGACTCTGATTGGGCCAGTGAAAAACTTTCCCCGCCAAGAAGTTGTGAGAATACTTGAGGCTTTAGATCAAATCATTCCGAAAGACAGTTGGATTACCAATTTTTATATTGAAGGCGGCGCTGTTAAACTTGAAGGTTTGAGCCCTAATCCGACTCAACTAATAGAACAGTTATGGAATAATCCGCATTTATCTGAGGTGAAAAGTGATGGTATTACTAACGTTAATAATCGCAACGAAGACAAATTCCGTATTAAATTCAAATTGAAAAATTTTGATTTGGGGGCCTATTGGATGGAATATTTTCCAGATAAATGATATGTCGATTTGCTCTGCCTCGCGTCTCCGTATTGCGTTAGCATATCATAACAACGTCTATTTTGAAACTGATATAATGCAGATACGCGACACATCGCGTCTGTGAGAGGTTGCTATAAAACAAGAGACGCGAGGCATCGCGTCTCTACTGGTCCGAAATATTTTTCACATTGGCTCAACTATTGTGTATAATATCTCACTTTCAACTACACCCTGATCAAATCAGGGTACATGGCGCGTTTAAAAAACGACAATCACCCATATTACAAAATCACCAACAATCACTCTCAAGGAAACAATATGAAACGACGTTATCTCATTTTCCCACTGATGTTGTGCTTGGGCACTCAAGTGTCTGCACAAGACTCACAAACCCTCACCACTAACAAAGACAAACTGAGTTACTGGTTTGGGCAACAGTTTGGGCAATCGTTTAGAAAAAACATTGACGACTATGTCACTCAAAAAGAACTTGATCTGAATCAAGAAAAACTGGCTAAGGGCGTGGAAGATGCCCTGCTTGGCAATCCCTCTTTACTGACTGAAGATGAAATCAAGTCTGTTTTAATGATACTTAAGCGAGAGCAATTTGCTAAGCAAGCTAAGCTGGCGGCAAAAAATCTCAAAGAAGGAGAAGCTTTCCTCGCGAAAAATAAGCAAAAGGAAGGTGTTTTCACTTTACACAGTGGTTTGCAGTACAAAGTGATTCGGCCGGGTACAGGCAAAACCCCGAAAGACAGCGATAGCGTGACGACTCATTATTCGGGCACTTTAATTGATGGAACAGAGTTTGATAGTTCCTACAAACGTGAAAAACCCGCTACCTTTCCCGTTATGGGTGTGATTGCAGGTTGGACGGAAGCCTTGCAGTTAATGAAAGAAGGGGCTAAGTGGGAATTGTTTATTCCTGCTCATTTAGCGTATGGGGAACGCGGTACGCCAGGCGGCAAAATAGGCCCTAATGCAACCTTAATTTTTGAGATTGAACTGCTTTCTGTGGGGAAATAATTAAATAGTAAACTGATTTTGGGCATCCGAGATGCCCAAAATGCGTACCTGAGCTATTATGCCCAAGTAACAAAGCAATCAATAAAAAATCAAAAACGAGTTCCGCCTAAATGTCATTCAAGAATTATCGTCATCCAGACAGTTTGTTAATGACGTGATACAAGAACGAATACGAGCAAAGCGGATTCTAACGGATTCCATGCTCGTCTTGTATGGAATCCATAGACGGCACATCCTTTACCGCGTCGTGATATACAAGATGCGGTTTTCCTCATCCCACATCACCTCATCATCCTCATCCACATCGGTATGCAGCCAGATTTCTTGATTATCCTTGACGACCATAATGTGAGGCATGTATATCTCTTCATCCAGATTATCAGGGGCATGATCATATTGCTGAGCGGGATCATAATTTTCCAAGATATTTTTTGCCTTCTCTAGCACGATTTCAGCATAGTCAGCTTCTGTGCCTCCGCCATAAACGGCAGCCCCTCGATCATGCGGGCGCCGCGTCTTGTACTTATGCCCCACGCTAAAACCAATCAAACCACCGCCTGGAAAATATTCAATAATACTATCGGCAAGCACTTTTGCCAGCTTGTTTTGCCCCTCTTCGCTGCGTACCCATTCTGCTTGGGTTGGATTGCTAACAAACAGGGGTTCTAATAAGATAGCTGGCATGTGAGTGTATTTCAAATTGTGATTTCCACGACCATTCCATCCACCTACTAAGATACCACGGCTTCCACCCATAGGCACTTTAAATTCATCGCTGATGCGTTGGGCATACGAACGTCCCCAGTTTTTACTGGTTGAGGAAGCATTAGCACCCGTTATAACCACAACATAATTGCTTGTCGTTGTTGCGGCATTAAAATGATGTTCCACATAAGCGGTACACTTATCATGATTGGCAGCTCTTTGTCGCCTTGAGTATTCACCTGTGTAAAATTTAACTTGATACATTCTATAGTTCCTTCTTAGTTGGGATGAAAAATTTAAGTCGCTTGATAAACGAAATAACACGCCACGGGAATCAAATAAATGATTGATTTATTTTGTTTCTGAACAGAATTATGATTATGACATAATCCAAAAGTCATCTCAATACGATTTAAATGAGCACTATCCATTTTTAAATCTTCAATCCCAAATCTATTTCGTTTCTCAATCTTAGACTGCTTTGAAGTGCTACTCTGTGGTACTCAAGTGAAAATGCTTTGAGCAATAGATCATCACTCAAATTGTTAATTGTCAGTGGATAGGCCGATAAATTTGCAATTTGCAATTATCAGCGATTTAAGTTGAGTGATTATACTTAATAAGGCAATAAATTCAATCTTGAGTGATTTCTTCTAAAAAGAATACCGCCCTTTCAAATCAAGGTATATTCTTTTTCAAAAATCACCTTGAGTGAAGTCATTCAAAATAAAAACTGAAAACTGAACAAATAGGCCTCAGTACAACAACCCATTAGTCAAGTACAACGAATTACTCGGATAAACGAAGTACAACGAATTATTCGGATAAACGAATTAAATCTCTTAATAAACAATCTTTGTCGTTGTTTTTTAAATCCTTTGTTATTAAACAATCCTTGTCGTTAGGGTTTGAAATCCTTTTGACATATTATTGATTATCTATTAAAAATTGAAGTGCCTTCATTTAAAAATGAGTTCGTCGATTTAATGATACTTTTTAAAAAAAATTATCTATACTTAATAATGTAAACTTTTTATATCAGGAGCTTTTCCCATGATCCACAATAAGATAATCACCCAACTTCTTTGCCTCAGTCTGCTAGTCTTTTCTAGCACAGGACAAGCCAAAGGCCTCTCTCTGTCTTTAAACCCTACCACGGTGACTCGCGGCAAATTACTTGAAGTCTCAGTAACCGTTAACCGCGATGAAATCAAAATCACCGAGGCCGCAGCTGATGTTTACTTAGCTGTACAATTTCCAGACGGCTCACTGCGTTACTACGGCCCAGATGTTTTTAGTGGCAAAAACAAAATCGTGCCCATGTTAACGGGTTGGACTATCACAACCTTATCCTCTCCCGTTACTTTACTCACCCTCACCGTATCTCGCGCTCTGTACCTAGGGCCTTACAAATGGTATTGGACCTTATGCAAAGTGGGTCAAGATGTGGCTAAACCAGGAAATTGGATAGGGAACGCAAAGGCAGAAGTCGTACGCGTTGCAGGGGTTGATGATTATTCGCCTTCTGTTTCGTATGAAGAAGACTCGTCTGGCGATGCGGCATACTCCGACGAGGGTGCTACTTTTGCTGAAAGGCCGGCCAGCGCAAAACCCTCATCGCCTACCACAGCGAGCGCACCACCGCCACCGAGTGCCCCAGGCAAGGCAGACACCAGTACGGGAGCATCAGCCGGTTTTGCGGGAGGCGGATCCGCTGGCGATGCTTACGGTGGCGCGGCTGAAGAAGCTGATGGCGGTTTTGATGACAGCGTGGGTATCTGGCCTCCACCACCGCCTGAATATGAAAAAGACATTCCGGTGCAATCCGGTATTTTGACAGCTGGCGATATTGACGACAATCTGAATTTGGCTGCTTTTCAAGGCTATCTTGATAGGGCTGTTCAAGCGGATCGTTCTCAAATACTGCCCTCGATTGAGGTTTCGGATAGGGTGACGTTACAGCTTTTAGATGCAGTCGATCAAGGTATCAGCAACGCTCAAGTGCGTATCAGTTCCGCAGGAACAACTCGGCCGCTGATAGAGACTTTTGCTGGCACAGATGGTCGATTCTACCTCTTTCCTCAATTTGATAAGGTGAACATTTCCAAGAAGCTTGATCTGGAAATCACGCCACCTGACGATGAATTGAGTTCACCCAGCACCGCTTTTAAAACCACCTTAGATTTGCAACAGATGGATAAAGATCGCACCGTCACGATCACACTACCCCATGTTGTTTCTAAGCGCCCGAAAGCGTTAGATATCATGTTTGTCATCGATACCACGGGCAGCATGTCTGACGAACTGCGTTATATCACGACGGAGTTGCGAGATATTATCAGTGCCGTACAGGATTATCATCCCGAAGTCTTTATGCGTTTTGGGCTCATTCTTTACCGCGATGAAGGCGACGCTTACGTGGTGAAATCTTTCGATTTCACGGAATCGTTAAATGAGATGCAAATTCAATTAAATCAGCAACATGCCTCTGGCGGTGGAGACTATCCAGAAGCAATGGAACAAGCATTAGCTGCCGCTGTCGAAGCCCAATGGCACGATAACAACACAGCACGGTTAGTGTTTTTGATAGCGGATGCGCCACCGCACAATGAGCATTTAGTTCCGATGTTAGATCAAGTTCGCCTAGCGCGCGAGAAGGGTTTACGTGTTTATTCACTGGCTGCCAGTGGTGTAGCCGATACGGCCGAATACATGATGCGTTCAGCGGCCGTGTTAACCCAGGCCCGTTATTTGTTTTTGACAGATGATTCCGGCGTAGGCTCCTCACATAGTGAGCCCAAAATTGCTTGTTACTTGGTGACACGCTTAGATCAGCTCATAAGCCGAGTGATTGCCAGTGAATTAGCGGGCGAACGTGTTGAACCGAAGTCTGCTGAGATTGTACGCACAGTAGGCCGTTATCAAAACGGTGTTTGCCAAGCTAACGTCAATCAAAATCAATAAATTTTGGCCTCTCTCCTAAAGCAGGGCGAACCGAAGTTATCGCCCTTGTCAGATCATTTGTTAATGCTTTCCCGCTTTCCTCATTTTTCATTCTTAAATAATTTGAGGGCGAACACGCAAGGGCTGCCCCTACGAACGCAATGTAGGGGCGAACATAAGTGTTCGCCCTTTTGCCGTAATTATCTGAAAGATTTCTTATCAGTTATCAGTTATCAGTTATCAACGCCTTGATATCGTATTGGAAAGGCCAACAGATTTATCTGACAAACTATAGCTTACAGGAATTTTTGAGACTTGATGTCTTGACATTCCCGAAAAATACGCCGTTCACAAGTCTGGCAAAATTGATGATCCAAATGTTTGAAAATATCAGCTATTGCCTCTTTTTTGGCGGTAAAAAGGTTGTGTTCACCAATCTCATCCAAATAACCGCCACGCCGCAAAAATTTATCTGCTTCCATTTTGAGTCCACACAAATACAAGCCACCGCCTTGCGTTTTCCAATATTTAGCTTCTTGGACTAACATTTCTGCCCCAGCAACGTCAATAAAATTGATTGGCTTAGCCAGAATTAACAAATGGGTTAATGTCGGCTCTTTTTCCTTCAATCGGTGTAATATGCTTGAGGTATAGCTCAC
>JAYQWI020001225.1:0-9885 GCA_035871815.2 Candidatus Parabeggiatoa communis | reverse complement strand
GAAAATTGATCGAGACTATGTGGAACCGCCCAAAGATACACGGTTTATTGGCTATGCCGATGATCACTGGATAGAACTCGACTTTGGCGAACAACTCCAAAACCTAGAGTCTGACACATCCCTTATACTTTATTTATATGGTTGGGTAGAATACACCTATTCGCACATCAACTATGCCGCATCTCAGGCCGGGATCACCATGCGTTCGCCGTCGATAGAGATACCCGATGGAAAAGGCGGTTGGCGCGTCGCCGTGCCAGAGATGGGATTTCCAGCCGGACTGCCTCGCATGATGACGCTTGATATTTCAGCCCTACCGATCCGGAAAACAGGGCGTATGCGGATCCGCACCAATATGGAAATCTTCTGGGATCAAATCTTTATAGGCGAAAACGTCTTAGGCAAAGAACTGCGAATGAATACACTACAACCCTGTGTCGCTGAACTCCGTTATCTCGGTTATCCCAGCGAATTTTCACCAGATGGCGCAATGCCCACACTTTACGATTACCAACGCCTTGATCAAGGCGTTCCCTTTAAAAACATGACCGGAAACTTTACACGCTTTGGAGACGTGCGTGAACTCTTAAACAAAGTCGATGATCAATTTGTCATCATGGCGCGAGGCGAAGAAATCGCTTTAGAATTTGAAGCCTCACAACTCCCAGCACTACCCAAAGGATGGACTCGCACCCTCGTATTGCACAGCGACGGCTACTGCAAAGATATGGATATCTATACCGCTTACCCAGATACCGTTAAACCGCTGCCTTATCATGGCATGAAAAACTATCCACCAACAGCACAAAACCCAAATCTCAGTGCTTCCAAAGAATACCAACGAGTTTGGAATACACGACGGATTATCGGGAATTAACCAAGGCGAACACTTATGTTCGCCCCTACAGCACCTGAATATGTTGGGTTTGTAGGGGCATACCTGCGTGTCTGCCCTTAACTCAGGGCGAACACTTATGTTCGCCCCTACTGAGAAAGGAACAATCAAATTATGGCAAATTTTACGCAAATTAAAACCCGTTTTGCACAGCAGATAAAAGCGGAGTTTGAAAATCCGGAGATTAGCCCTTTTCCTCAAGATTGGCAGAAAGGGGTGGATTTGTTGTTTGAAATCATTAAGTTTCCTATTGATGGCGTTAATTTATATGATGGTTTGTTGAACGCTTTGGAAAGTGTGTTAATTGATAAACCGACTGATTATAATGCGTTAGTGAGTTTTGTGAATTATTTGGAAAAGTATTTGGCGTTGGTTGGGAATTTTACGGATAAAACCGAAAAACTCGCTTTGATGCCTTTGATTAAAACAGTCTTGCTTGATAATCAGTCAGTTAAGTGTTTTCATCGCCCCCATGTGGAGACACTTAAGGGAAAACCCAAATTTTTGGAGCATATTTGTCGGGCTTATTGTACACGCAATGAGGTGGATCATGCCCAAAAAGAGGATGGACGTTTGCCTGATTGGTGCGAAGATCAAGCTGCCATTCTGCAAAATCGCAATAGTGTCTTAGTGGTTTTTTTGTATGCCGCCCGTTTGCATTATGATGTGCTTCAAAACGCGATTTCAAGCAATCAATTAATTGATGTGATTCCTTATTTGGCGCAAGTGGTTGATGATTTCAATAAGTGGAAGCAACGCTTTGTTGCGATTAAGAGTACCGAAAAAATTGAGTTGTCTGCACGGGAAGAAGTGGATGAGATTGATCAAAAACCCCGTGAAGGGCATATTGAACAGTTGCGTCAAGAGATTCCTCAGTTGATGATTTTGGGAGATGCGGGGATGGGAAAAACCACAACGTTGCAATATTTGGCGTTGGCGGATGCGGATATTTGCCGCCAAAACCCGACTCAAGCAAATATTCCCGTTTATTTGGCTCTTAAGTTGTTCACCGGGGATCATACCTTGTGGCAGGAGATTTTACATCAGTTGCCTTTTCCAAACGATTTTAGCAATGATTTGCTTCTACAGGGTAGAGTTAATTTGTTTTTGGATGGCTTGAATGAGGTGAGTCAGCAATATAGGCAAACAATAAATAATCAAATTCAGGATTTTCTGAAACGTTTTCCCAATATCAATTTATTGATGACGAGCCGTAATAGTCATCAATTTATGCTCACTGAATCTCAACAGATGCCGGTTTTCGCGCTTCAAAAAATGACGAGGGCAAAAATTGAGGATTTTTTGCAAAAAAATACGGGTGAAAAAACGCGCCAGATCATTCAAGCGGAAATCGCGGAAAATGAGCGGGTGTTGGATTGGTTGCGGGTGCCAATGTTGTTAAAAATGATGATTGAAGTGGTGGATGAACGTCTGCAAAGTCCAGAATTTAAAGATGATCCCATTCCAGAAACGACTAATGAATTGCTGGGTTATTTTATTGAGGGCATTTATCGTCGTGAATGTGATCGGGATGCGAATTTTAGTGATACTGAAATCGCCTTTGATGCTTTAACGACGCATTTAGCCGTACAGATTTTTGATAAGGCGAAAAGCAATAGTGCTTTGAAGAGAAATCAGGTGCTACATATTTTGACAGAAAAAGTCAAGAGTGGTTTTCCCAATGCCGATTTGAATTATTTTTTGCGGGTGAGTACTGAAATGGGTATTTTGGCTTTGGATAAAGGGGTTTATAGTTTTGTTCATGAGGAGTACTTAGATTATTATAAGGCGAAAGGTACGGAGTTGGAATTTGATTTTTGACATTTATGGCAATTCAAAAAAATACCCAGGGCAACCACAAGGGATTGCCCCTACAAACCGTTATGTCGATTTTAAGGCGATTTCTGATTCAAGTACGGGTTGTACTAAATCCCCTGGCCGTACAAATCCTTGCCCTACCGTTATAAAACGCAGTTGTTTTGGTAAACCCGTTAACCAAATGCCTTCGGCTGTTGCACGGACAAATTTTGCGGGATAAAAAATGACGCGATTGTCTTCATTGACGGTTTTGACTCCTAATATGCCTTCATCATTGAGTGACAACAGGGCCGAAGACACTTTATGGGCATAAGCCTTTTCAAGGGGGATACGAATTTCACACGTCATACCGGCCGCTATTTTGCCTTTAGGATTAGAGACTTGTATCTCAATATCAAATGTGCGCGTGGAGGCGATGGCGCGGGCCGAAATGAGTGTTATTTTACCCGTTATGGTTTGCCCTGTGATTAAACGTATCTTGGCAGTAGCCCCTAGCTTTAATTGATGGTGTTGTCGTTCGCTGATTTCGCCTACGACTAAAAAGGGATCTTCATCCATGAGTTCGGCGACGATGTCACCTGTGGACACATAATCACCTAATTCAATTTGCCGCTCTACTAATACGCTTTTAAATGGGGCCCGTATGACGGTGTTGCTCAGCGCAATATTGGCTTGCTTAACTTGCGTTTTGGCACTTTCTAATAAAGTTAACGCTTCAGCGATTTTTGTCTGCGACTGATAACCTTTTTTTGATAACCTCTGCATCGCTTTGTATTCAAACTCGCGTTGTTTAACCAAAGCTTGGGCTTCTTTGACACGTAAGGCGCGATCATCGGTTGCTAAACGTATGATTAAACTGCCTTTTTTGACTCGTGCGCCGCGCACAGCGCCAATTTGGATAACACGCGCATCCGTTTCGGCCCGTAATAAAACGGTACGAAGTGGCGCAGTGCGCCCTGTTAAAATGATTTCACGCGTTAAAGGCTGCGCCTTTTGTTCTCGCACACGCACTTGAATCACACTAGGCTGTGTTTGCTCCACTGTCGCTTGTTTTTGAACTTCAGACTGTTGTTCAACTTTCGCCTGGCCTGAAAATAACCAAGCCCCTAAGGCGACAGCAATCAGTAAAGCTAAAATATAGGGCCGTTTTAGAAATAGAGTCATTTTTTCAGCGTTCAGCGTTCAGAGTTTTATATTGAGTTCGAGGTTAAAGTTGGAACGAAGCGCCAACTTGAACCTCGAAACGTGTTTTTGTTGCCCACCTATCACTTGACAAGTTTTTACAAATAGGTATAGACTTCGCCTTCTTTTTATCGCATTCATTCTATTTTTCGTTTTCACCACAGATTCACTCACACATAACATAACACAGGAAAATACACATGTATCAACACTATTCGTCAAATAATCTACAATAGCTTTCCACCCCACTTTTTTTTTGGAAGGCATTTTTATGATTGTCTTCCATTCAGGAGAAGTGTGTGTTTTTTCCTGTGTTTGAAAAAAACCTGGCTGACAATCGTTAGTCAGGTTTTTTTTTGTCTCACAGATCAGCAAAATAAATTTGGAACGAAAATCAATCCGGCCGCAAAATAAATTTTTCACCCAAATGATTTGTACTTCATTCAATCGGGAAACGCTATATTATACCGATTTAACACTGATTTTATTAATATTCCCATTTTTTGAAAAGCAATGAAATCAAGTAGAGACGCACGGCCGTGCGTCTCTACCTTATAATTTAATCGGTATAATGTCTAATCTATAACTTTCATCACTTTTATGCAGCACTACCCCATTAATTAAAAGGGTTGAACTTCTACTAAAATGACTGTGGCAATTAATATCAATACTGGAAATTCGTTAAACCAGCGGTAAAAAATATGACTGTGATGGTTGCGATCATGTTTGAAATCATTTAACAATTTGCCACTGTAGAGATGATAGCCGATTAAAATCACGACAAGCAGCACTTTGATATGTAACCAGAGGAAACCACTGGCCGTTAAGAAGGGTTGCCACCAATAGGCTACTAATAACCAGATGCCAAACCCGACGGCTAAAATGGCGCTGGGGGCCATAATGCCGTAATACAACTTGCGTTCCATGACTTTGAAACGTTCATGACTGGTTGTGTCTTCTGTCAGGGCATGATAAACAAATAGGCGCGGCAGGTAAAAAAGTCCTGCAAACCAGCTGATAACAAAGATTATGTGAAAAGCTTTAATCCACAACATTTTTTTTCCTAGTGGGTAATGGGTGATGAATCATGAATTTAACGGAGTTAGCTGATTTACAAACACTATGGGCTACAGAAGTGGTGATCCCGCCTGATAATACGGGTTATATGCCACAAGCGAATGATGTGATTTTTAGTTTAGATATCCAATATGTGGGTGAGAGTGCTTTTGTGGGGTTGGATATACAACACTATTCAGGCGATATCATGGGTACTTATGTGGGACACACTGATGTTTCGGTGCCATACGTGCCCCAATTCTTTTGTTTTCGTGAAGGCCCACCGCTTTTGAAAATGGTCAACTTTGTCCAAGAGTATTTTAACATTATCCCAAATGTGTTGCTCACTGATGGACATGGTATTGCTCATCCGCGCCGTTTTGGGGTGGCTTGTTGGTTAGGCGTTCAAACTGATTTACCGGTTATTGGTTGCGCTAAACAAACTCTTCTTGATTATCAAGGTGAATTGGGTGATAAACGGGGGAGTTGGTTACCGATTTGGTTAGACAATGAGATGGTGGGTAAGGTTTTGCGTACACAAGCGGGTGTTAAGCCTATTTTTGTGAGTGTTGGCCATCAGATCGCTCTTTCAACTGCGGTGGAGGTGATTTTAAATTTGGCTCCCCGATATCGACTCTGTGAGCCGCTGCGACGCGCTGATCAAGCGGCAAGGGCTTATGCGAAAGGTAAAACATTGTCGGGGGTGACGTTTTTGAAAAATCTTTCATAACGGGGAAAGTGGGTGGCAACCAATCTCTTGTGGTTGCCATTTTTAAATATTGTAGACAAAAAAAGGACGCTAAAGCGGGTAGTCCCTACAAACCCGTGGTTGTATTAAAAATCAATGACTTGTGTGATTTTCTTCGATATATTTTGCCACGGAAAAACACGGAAAAACACGGAAAAATTCAGTGAATTGAAGTGTCATTCCGTGGCTTTTAATCATCCCAATTCTGTAATGAACGTTTTAAAATCTGGATTACCTTTGTCTGGTAATCCGCAGACATCACGCTATCATATCAGCGCGTGGATTGAAGGGTAATGTTTGTGCCATTTTGAGATAAAACGCCTGTGCCTCTGCGGTATCGGCTTTGGGTGTGACAATTTGGAGTAGCACATAATGATCGCCGGGGGGTTTGCCGGGAAAACCGCGCCCTTTGAGGCGTAATTTTTGGCCCGATTGCGAATTGGGCTGTATTTTCATTTCAACGGTTCCGCCTAGTGTTGGCACGGCCAGTGTGCTACCTAAAGCGGCTTCCCAAGGGGTAATGGGTAAATTCAGATAAATATCTCTACCTTCAATACGGTATAGGCGATGTGGTTTAAATTCGATTTCTAAATACAAATCCCCATTCGGGCCACCGCCCATTCCCGATGCGCCTTGGGAACGAAGACGAATTTTTTGCCCTTGAAGAATGCCTTGAGGGATTTTGACATTAAGTTGGCGTGTTTGCGGTTGCCCTGATCCCTCCCTTTCATGCACTTGTAATTCTAAAGTTCGAGTGCAGCCTTGATACGCTTGTTCTAGCGTGATGGCACAGATAGTCTGTTGATCTTTGCCTGCGGTGCGATAGGAACGGCGAGGTGTATAGTGAGCGCCTTGTTTACGACCGCTAAATACACTTTCAAAAAAATCACTGAAATCAAAAGGCATGTCTGTAAAGCGGCCGTCACCAACGTTGACATTCCAACCGGGCGGTGGTTGAAATTCGTCACCCGCTTGCCATCTGCTTCCTAATTGATCATAAGCCGCACGTTTTTCTGGGTCTTTGAGCGCTTCGTAAGCTTCCCCAATTTCTTTAAAACGTTGCTCTGCATCTTTTTCATGGCTCACATCGGGATGATATTTACGGGCTAATTTTCGATAGGCGCGTTTTATGTCATCTTGTGTGGTATTGCGCGAAACGCCTAATGTTTTGTAGTAATCCTTGTATTGCATGTTACAGAAGCACCCAAGTCTTATCAATGATTCAATTATCGGTAGTGATGCAATGTGGGTAATATTGATAGAACGTTGAGTCGATTTTTTGTCATGAGGCCACGCAAAAGTGTTTGCGCGCAAAAACTTTAGCCTGAAATCGTGAAAGGCTGATTTTTTAAAATCAGTGTTAATCAGGCCTTCATCCGTTTAATCAACATTCTATTTTCTATAATTCATCACTGTTCAATTTTCAATTGGGGCTATATAAGCCTTGTTATTGAGATTTCAAGAGTTCGGGCGCTAATCTATTGATGGCTGACATACAAACAAGTACGATTATTGCCTTGTTCATGGGCTGTGTGTAAGGCACTATCAGCATCAGAAATTAAACTTGCTAACTTTGCTTTAGTGGTGCCTTCTGAAGAGGTTAAGCCAATACTGATTGTGATATCCAATCCTTCAGGTTTGAGTGTTATCGTTTTCTGACGTAAATTTTCGGCAAGTGCTTTACCCTTATCAAGGGTACAATCGGACAGGAGTACCGTAAATTTTTTACCCACAAAACGAGCGACTATCGCCTGTTCAGGAAAAGAACTGGCAAGAAAATGACCCAGCAGTTGGAGTACGTGATCACCTATTATATGTCCTTGAACTTCGTTGATTTTTTCAAAATCGTCAATATCCAGCATCATCATGCACACATTGGGATTTTGGGCTATAAACGTTTTTCCCTCTTCAAGCAAAAATTTTTTATTGTGTGTGCCTGTCAAGCTATCAGTCGTTTCTAATTTATAAATATCCCTAGAATAGCGTTTGAGTACATTGTATTGATGTTTAATCAATAATAACGATTTCACGCGGGCTATTAAGACTTCTTCTATGACGGGTTTGGTGATGAAATCGTTAGCCCCCGCATGAAAAATTTCAGCTTGACAGTCTCTATTGTCTTCAATAGTAATGACTAAAACGGGCATTTCTTGGCGAGAACAATGCAGTTGGGTACGAATCGCATACAATAAATCTCCTCCCGTCATTTGTCCTTCAAGAAAAAAGTCAACAAAAACAATGTCAAATCCGTCATCTTCCCCAGCATTATCAGGTTTATTTCGGGTATTCTTGAGTAAGGTTAATGCTTCTTCAGCACTGGTGACATGCGTAATGTATAAGCCATGTTTTTCCATAAGGGTTTGAGTGCCTTGCGCCGTACTGAGACTATCTTCAACATATAAGACTCGGCCGACTAGTCCAGAATGCCGCTGTGAAACGTCTTTGATAAATTCCACTAGACGCTTATAACCTAATGATTTATTAAAATAATCAGTCACACCCGCCGAAAATCCTTCACGTAGTAAGCGCCGATCGGCATCGCTAGAAACCACAATCACTGGCGTAAGATGTTGCTTTTCACTTTTACGAATTTCATGACACAAATCTAATCCGTCTAAACCTGGCAACAATAAGGATGTGGTGATGAGATCAAATTTTTCCCGATGCAAATATTCTAATGCTTCTTCAGCACTGCCACAGGTGACAATATAGGCATTGTGCATTTCTTTTTGCAAAATATGAGAAATAATGGATCGTGCCACTTCTGAGCGATCCACTATCATAATGCGGCAAGTTTGTTCTTTAAGAGGAGTCATCGCGGTATAGTCATTGTGTTATTGATTTCCAGAGATGTGGCTTGATTGTAATGTCTGATCGGGAAGCGCCTTGGAAATGGTGAATTAGGAATTGTAAATTTCAAAAAATGTAATAAGTTATTATTTTTTTATAGGAATTGTATTTTTGGACTCTCTAACCCTTGTGGGAATTTTAAATTGATTAAATTCAAAATGATTGAGAAACTTTTCGTTAAGTATAATTGTCAATACGGGTATTTAAAAAAATGTAAAATGAAATATTTGATGATTGAATAGATGAATTAATTATTACGCTTCTCATTATGGTTGTCACAAGCACTGAAAGTCTGTCAAGGTGTTTGTAAAACTTAACTGTACTACGAATAAAAGTGTTATGTCATTAGTTTTTTGATTTTTGAGTGTTGATTTTTAATTTTTGATTTTAAAGTCTTGATTTGATTGCAAAGTTTGTTTTAAAAATCACTACTTTGTTTTAAACGCTTTGAGTTTTGAACCGGCATTTCCCCTAAACGGCTATCGTTTTTCAATCCTTTCCCACATTTTAAAAAAAGCCGGCGCATTTTCACAGGCAAAAAAAAGCCCCCTGTGGTGTAGAAAATAAACCACAGGGGGCAATGGGTAGGAAATCAAATATTGACTAAATTAAGCTTTATTACTGATTAAGCCTTATTATTCAGTTACTTATTCTTTGTTCAGTCACTTATTATACAAGGGTATTAAACGATATTACCTTTTAATACCCTCAATCATTTCACGGTTCTGATGATTTTTTCAGCATTCACACAGCAGGGAGTGGTTTAAGTATTTGTATCACTGCCCGTGGAACCGCTGCCTGTCTCACTGCCGCCGGTGTCATCGTCATCGGTGTCATCGTCATCGGTGTCATCGTCATCGGTGTCATCATCGTCGGTGTCATCATCATCGGTGTCATCGTCATCGGTGTCATCGTCATCGGTGTCATCGTCATCGGTGTCATCGTCGTCGGTGTCATCGTCATCGGTGTCATCGTCATCGGTGTCATCGTCGTCATCACCCTCGGTGTCATCGTCGTCATCACCACCGGTATCATCGTCGTCGTCACCACCGGTATCATCGTCGTCATCACCTTCGGCATCATCGTCGTCATCACCTTCAGTGTCATCGTCGTCATCACCCTCGGTGTCATCGTCGTCATCACCCTCGGTGTCATCGTCGTCATCACCTTCGGTGTCATCGTCGTCATCACCCTCGGTGTCATCGTCGTCATCACCTTCAGTGTCATCGTCGTCATCACCTTCAGTGTCATCGTCGTCATCACTTTCGGTGTCATCGTCGTCATCGGTGTCATCATCGTCACCACCACCGGTATCGTCATCCTCTTCAGTCGGATT
>JAYQWI020001224.1:0-9672 GCA_035871815.2 Candidatus Parabeggiatoa communis | reverse complement strand
ACCGCGAATTGTAGAGACGCGATGCTTCGCGTCTCTAATTACAAATAAACATTGTTTCTATTAAAATACCTGAAAATTTTTGGCGAAAGTACTTACCTATTGAAACACGCTATCTGTGATTGACGCAAAGCCAAATCATATCAAAAACTTGAAGATCAAATATTAGTCTTGATCAAATTTAATCCCAAGCAAATTGTAAATACCCGCTAAATCATTTTCACTATTGACTAATTCCATGAGCAATTCTGTCAAAGACATATTACCCCAACCAATAGCCCGTTTGACTAAATAGGGGGTGGGGCTGTGAGGTTCGGTGCGTAATAAATAATCCGCCGCTTCGGCTAAACGACGATAGGCTTCGCTACGACTACAAATGGGAGGGGCCATGTCGGTCTTGGCTATTTTTTTCAAAATAGCCGTTTGAGTCGTTTCATCTATATCATCAGTTTCTTCCTCCTCATTGTCGTATGCTGGTTTTTCTTTGACCATCAGATCAACGACACGATGAATATTGACTAATATATCACGAAATTTGCCAAAGCTCGGGGCTTCTTTTCCACAATATTCATTCAGTAATTCATTGAGTTGATCAATGAGCTCAATGTTTTCATGCAAATCTTTCGCCAAATCGACACAAAAAGCTCGGGAAGTGAGTGTGCTACTGGTTAAAAATTTGGCCCGTGTGACTTTGCCTTCTGCCTCTGCGGCTTTTTTTTCTTTGATCGCCCTGTTTTCTAAGGCCCAAGCATTTTCACGATCAATAAAAGTATAAGGTGGCGCATCATTGCTGGTAGGGGCCGTAATCGGTACATCACCTAACTGAAGACTCAGTTTTTCATTTAACCACACCATGGGGGAGAGGCGGACTTCCTTATCTCCCTCTTCTTCAATGGGTGGATAAAGTTTATCCCAATAGTTTTCACAGAAATAAATGAGTAACTGTAAACCGGCTTTTAATCCCACATAACCATGTAGACGCAACAAAGCTTCGGTCACCCAGGCGGCTATTTGTATATCTTTGCTGCGAGTATTCAGGGTATCGACACATAAATCTAGTACATTGTCAACTACTAACTGTCTGGTTGAAGTCTCGCTAAGTATATGAATATTAATAACTAAACAAAAAATTTACCAGACACTTTTTGCTTGACAATGTACTAGGACTTCATCCCAATTCGCTTTTTTTAAGGCAATTTTCCAATCACCTTGGGGCAGGGAAGGATCATCGTGGCGACGCGCTTCACGAATTTTGTCATAAGTGCCTTCATAAAGTAAATATTCTCCGGTAGGCGCATCTTCTGACAACGGCGATAGCATCCGTTTCCAGTCATCTTTTGTGAGTGTCAGTTGTGGCAAGTAGTCAGGTAAAGGAGACATTGGATTTTGTTAGCGACAGATTTTGAGATTTTATAGTTTAAGACAACGGTGTATGGCGGTTTTCCCGGTGATACGCGTTGCCCGGCTCATTGTGATGGATTGTCCAAGGTTGGGGCATAATACGGAAATGTTGGGACAATCAATCGTTCTTGTTTGTCTGGAAAAGTCAAGATAAAACGTATAAACACGATGGCTTGCGAGGTTTCTTCAAATAAGTATCGGGACTCTTCTTGGTATGGAATCGTGGTAGCTTGTTTGGATATCATCGATGAATTTTGTTGTTTTTTGCTTTGAATATCCATTTGGCGGGGTCTGAAAGTCAATTCTTGTTCTATTAGAAAACCATCATCGCCTATATACTCAATCAGTTGTTCTGATTTTTCGGTAATCACCGGTTTGGTCGCAGCACCATATACAAGAGAAGAGGATGTCTCACCCTGAATTTCTCTGCTTGATGGACGATGCGCTAATAACTGTTTCACTGGAATGAGGAATTTTAAGGTATGGGGTTGCAAATCCTTTAAACCGACAAAATCAGTGGCAGCACTCTGTTGCCGTTGTAGTAATTCTAATAATGCCCAATGACCGCGATATTCAAACACGGCTGTATCATTACCCGATAGTGTCATCACTTCCGAAGAAGTGACCCCATTCCAATAGGGACGAAAAGCCGAATTACGTGCCCACCGTAAGACAATTTGCAGCGAGTTTCCCCACTTCCAGCGACCTTTTACGACTGAGTCGTTATACGGCAAAGTTTGGTTAAGCAATTGCACTTTCCAATTGATTATTTGATTAGCCCCGCTCTCATGTTCTCGATTAACACGAAAATCAACAGCAAATTCATAGAGCGGTTTTTCTAAAGGCAAACTGTGTTGAATAAAATCCCCTAAAAATACCTTTATTTGGTGAAGTTTCTCTAAGAATTCGATAACTCTATCACGTTTAGCAGCATAAGTTTGACTTTTGGCTAAAAACGGAATGAGGTTTTTAGCAGACTGCTCATAAAGACCAAAAAAGTCTTGCACGGATTCGGGAGCCGCTTCGTTAAAAAAGCCTTCTTCTGGTAAAGGGGAAAATGGAAAACGCCCTGCCAATCGTTGATTAAAGAAATCTTGAATCACAGAATAATGTTGATAAATTTGGATATCGGCTAAATATTGACATTGTTGCCCTAAGAGACGTTGTAACCGCGCTCGTTTTTGTAAAAAATAATCGCCGCTTGTCCGTATTCTTTTAACGTTAATGGGGTCAAAACAATTAGCGAGATTTATTTTATCCAGTTCAAACTGAATGTATTTTTCCAAACCCGTGACGGTGTTAGTTGTTTTTTCCTTGCTGTATTTATCAAGTTCTTTGAGAATGCGTTGCCATTTCGGCACAAGCGCATTTCGTTGTCCACTGCGTATTCGTTTGTTCTCAAAAAAGGTCACCAAGGGTTGGGCATAAGCTTGTGCAAGATAATGTACCCGATCACGTTGTAGATCAAGATAATATTTCAATTCTTCCTGATCATTAACGGCAAAGGCGACTTGTGACAGGTGTGTTTGTCCATCCCAGCTCGAAAAAGTGTCATCAACGGGCGTATAGAGGTTATCTCGAACCAGTAGATCATCCAGTTTTTGCAGTAACTGATAGGCCTGCGTCAGGCTTAATTGTTCGAGTGCTTGAATCGTATGTCTTGATCCTTTTAATACCCTTAATTCACTGATAATTTTGTCTAAAAAAGGGGTGGCACGGGCAAAATTTTGTACTTCGGCCTGTAATGTTTCCTCTAGGCGTATTTCACTGGAAGATTGAAATGCTAATTGTTGGGCTTTAGCGACTAAATTGAGCATGTTCTTATAAAGATGCTCCTCTCCCACCTCACGTAATATAGGTTGTAAACGAGGTGGCGCTTTAGGCACTTCTTCTGCCCTGTATTTTTTATAGGAGTCCGCTAAAGATAACGCTTTTTCAAGGGGCGGTGTCTCCCAAATCAGTCGTTTATGAAAAGGTATTTCTGTTTGTAGTTGATATGGGCCACTTTTCGCCATAAAGTTTTGTGTTAAAAACGGTTCTAAAATGTCATGGCTTAATTCACTAATTTTGGGTGAAATGGCTACCAAGCGTTTGCCTTCAGAGTTCGCGGCAGCAGACAGCGTTCTAGCGGATAGGGGGGCTGAAGTAGAATGGATAGGTGCTTGAGTATCACTGCTAGCTGTCGATTGACTTTCAGTTGTCCTTGATTGAGATTGTCTCATTTCAGGGGACAATTCTAGGCCCGGTATATTTTGTACCCCTTGTAAAATAGGGCCGCCAATCAAATGACTTTTAAAACCCCGCAATTCTAAAATAAATGCCCTAAAACGCTTTTCAGCAAGACGCAGCATTTTTTCGGAAAATTCTGGGCCAAGCAGGGGCGTATCAGCCATAGTTGAAAAGGTTTCTTTTACTGTCGGTGGAACCGTTTTATCAGTGACAATCCACTGCCATTCAGGTTGTTCAAAATAGTGTTCTAAGCGAGGAATGTCCACTTTTTGTAAATAGCTCAATTGTTTATACAATTGCGTTGGATTGTGAATTTCTTTTTCGAGGTTATCCAGTTTTTGTGCAACAGCACGCACATCATCGAGAAAAACATTTTTCCTTAGAATTCTGTTCAGCCATTGATTAATTATCATTTTTGTGCGTTCTTGTGCCAACTGGGTATAGCTTTCCAGTTGAAACTTTGGATATTCTGCGCGAGATAAGGCTTCTTGGGAAAGAAACGAATGAGTCTCAAAATCGACAGCTAACGTGATACCGAGCAAATAAAACATCAATTGACTCAAATCTTTAAGGTTTTCATGAGAATCATTGAGAGCATTATAGTCATGGATATTTTTTTGTAATGCTTGAAGTGCTTGGATAAGCTGATTTAAAGCCATAAATTCTGGCATATTCGTAATAGAATAGTGACGAGAGGTATAGGGCGTTATAACCTCTTGTTCAATCACAGTTATGGCCTTTATCTGCAATTTTTCATACAGCAACTGTATAATAAAACGCTCATAACTGATCATCAAAGCGGTAATAATCTTCTCATTGAGAGGACTCACCATTGAGGAGGGCAAAAATACAGACGAAAACTTATCACTGTCCATCTTAGCTATATTCTTTAATAAACGTTGAGCACTAGCCTGTGTGATATCATGTAATGCCTCTTGACTCGCTCCACGCCGTTTAGCTTCATTAAGCCCCTTTAAATCCTGGTGAGTTTCTTGAAATACTGGGATCAGGGTATTTTTTTCGTGTGTCAATCGCTGATAGGCCCACCATTGTCCTAAAATCCAAACGATTAGCATGGTAGCCATTACTGCTTGTAAGGCCCACAATTTACGTTGCTGGCGACGCAATATATTTGATACGGGACGTGCAAGTTTTGTTTCTGGAAAAATTTTGTCTCTAAACAGGTGATGTAAAAAAACCAATTGCTTGGATTGGGATTTTTCTGTCAATAGCGCTTCAAAGGCTAAATTATCTGATAAATCTACTGAATATTGATCTAGGGCTAGGCTACCCGCTTTAGCATCTCCACAAAAATAAATGCCACGCAAAAAAAAGGTTTCGTGATACACGCTCGGTTGAAATAGGCGATCAAGATAGAATTTTAAGTTTTTAAAGACGGAACGAAATTGGTGTGGAAATAATAAAAAGGCATCATTATCATAAATTTCGCTAACAGCCGTGACGAGTTCTATTTGTATATCATTAATATCTCTATAAATTTTTTGAAAGGCTTCGTCAAGCAAGGTGGGTTTATAGACGGTTTCTAAGGTATAAGGGTTGGACCACCCCAAGATATTGTGGCGTAATTGTTCTGGTAAGGCGGTACAAAAACGGGTAAAGCCCGTTAATTTGTCACTTTGTGTGATTAAAATATAAATGGGTAGGCGCACCCCCAATTCTTTTTGGGCTTGCCAGAGTTTGTGATATAAATAGTCGGCTTTTTTAATTAAAGTATCTGGATTTTTTTGGCTGTCAAGTAAATCTTGACAAGGAATAGTCAGAATAATAGCGTCCAAGGGACGGCGAGGGCGATAGTGACGACAGAGTCTTAATAAGGTGCGCCAACCCATTTCATCGGAAAGTGGCTTAGGTTGATCACGGAAGATGACAGTATCGTTATCAGCCGTACCGAGATCATCGGTATGTAGCACATATTTGCTGGAGACATCAAACACAATGCCTTTGTCAAATAGCCAAGCCTCACAGCCGTGTTTTGACGGTGTGGGGGCCCCCAAGGGTAAATTTAATTGGGTATGGGCTAATAAAGTCGTTTTGCCCGTACCTGTCTCGCCCATGATCATGACCCAAGGAATTTGGTACAGATAATCTCGGCCAGACACATGAGAACGCAATTGTTTGAGTAAATTGCGAAAAAAAGTGTTTAACGATTGTTTGAGTATCGGGCTTTCTTGAGTTGCAATTGGCGTGGCTTGCTTTTCATCACCTGTATCCGTTTGTTCAGTCACCGGCTTAGGCACGCTTTTAGGACGGGCGCGTGGGAGGTGTACCGGTTTTTTGGGCCAAATACGGCGAAATAACTTATAAAGCAAGGTGACAGCAATGACTACGCCCAATAAAACCCACACCCATCGCGGTATGGCGACGGGTAAATAACGTAGCACATTTAAAATTTCAGAAATGATTTCCATATTTCAGTTTGTTCACGCAAATTTTATGGCTTAGTAACGGGCGCATTCCCAAAAAAAGGGTCATTCTCAATCTTGGCCTTCGCAAAATAAATTTTGCACTCCAAGAAGGCCGCAAAATAAATTTGGAACGAAAATCACGTCGATGCCAAATAAATTTGGAACGAAAGTGGGCCTTCAAAATTTATCTTGATGATCCTTTTTTTAGAAATGCGCCCCTACTTAGTAATTGTTCAAAAATAAGTGGCTTCTATTATCTATAACCTATTGATTTAATAGTTATTTTTAAATTTAAATGAGCCTATTTATTAATTATATGCCCAATTACTTATGATTGATGGAGTCGAGCCGCGAGAGATGCAGTCATTTTGATAAAGCTGGTGCTCCCATCGCTATTCGCTCTTTCTTTCCTATTTATGAAATAGCAAAATATTGCTGGTTATCGTATCTAAATCTTGGCTTGCAGCATGCCATAATACGCTTGAACTGATCAATAAGCCAATTCCTATCACGATAAGCAATATATACCATTTATAGAGTGAGGGCAGCCATCGTTGTTTTTCCTTGCTCGCCTTTAGTGTATAGGCATACGCATCGGGACATAAACGTTTGTTAGTATCATAGTGAAGGTAATCGTCGAGTTCACTTGGATCACGCTGGGTAATAAAAAAGAAGAGTTGGCGACGATAATTTTGCAATTGCCCCGCATCATCTTTGTTTCGATACTGGCCTTGAAAATCCAAACCTAAAACAATTAAATAAAGCCGAGCCAGTTCAAGGGTGATCGGATCGCGCTGTTTCAATAATATTTTTAAATTATCAAATACACGTTCTCCTGATGCTTGTGAATTAAACATTTTCACTTCCAGTAACTGGGTACCTCGCCACGCTTCTTGGCCTTTCCAATTGAGTAAATGTAAAAAAAATTCATCCGCATAAGCCACCATTAAATATTGTGCTTCACGATACATCCTAGCACCCTGTTCACCGCCGCGTTGCGCCGCATTTATGCTTTGACGTTCTAATAAACTGATCAATTGTTGTTGAAAAGGCATTGAGGTGGGTTGCTCATCTTCAGTCATATTGAGTACCGTCCATTGCTTTGACAAAATCAGTTCTTTAATACGCACTATTTCACTATGAAATTCATGGAAATAGCTATAGAGCAAAGATTCACTACGATCACTGGAAAATAGCATAGTCGTTTTCGATTTTGGATGAAAAAATTTTGGATAAAAGAATGATAACAGGTTAATTTATAGAGTACCTTCATTCAAAGAAATCCGAGTTTGAAAACAAAAATCGGATTTCTCCAACGCTTTCAAATGAGCAGACCCATTAACCATTGCCCAATTTTGAATCAATTTCAGTAGCTCGAAAACTAAAATTGGGTCAAAATTTTGAGATGATTTGGAAACAGATAACCCTGGCATCACTTTTTTATAACTTATTGTTTATCTCATTAATGAGTTGTGATGTACCTGATTAAAAAAAATTAGACAATGAATTAATAAATTGATGAAATTCTGATCGATTGAACTTCTGAACGTCCTTTAAGGTAGCAGATTAAAAAAATGATTATCTCCTTCACATCTGTCACTTCTGAAATCCTGAAATCCTAAACCCTGTCACTCCTGAACGCTTTTTTGAACTATTTTCACAAAAAACATGATTTCTGAGGGACGATGAACGCTTTTTTGTTCGCTGAGAATGTGCAACGCTTGTTCATGTTCAATAAATTCATCATTCACTTCAACACGAAACAAAACCACACCGCGCGGTGCAATTAAATCTAAGTCTTCATCTTTATCAATGTAAAAACGTCGTGTTCCCAAAATGCGCCGCTGACTCATAGACGCAATTTGACTTTCCGAGCCTATCATGCAGCCTTCAATCCATTTAATTAATTCTGCTTGTGAACTTTTAGGGGAAATTCTGGCTCCAATAACGAAATAGCGTTCTAGCCATTCTGATTCTGGCTTCAAGATAAACTGTTGATCTTGGTCATGGAATGACATGACCATATAATTTTCATGGATGTTATCCAAACTGTCATGGATAAAGTGACACACGGGGGTAAATGTTGATTGTAAATCGTTATGATTATAGGCAGCAAATACCGGTGGCACTTTGGCACTCGTGCAAGTGGCTATACTCCCAGCGAGGCTACATAAACTCAAATATAAGGCATAAGGATGAGTGGTATTGGTATATAACACCGCTTCTAGTTGTGGTAACAACGACACTAAGCCTTGTAAAATATTTTGGGTTTCAAATAACAGTGGTTTATCGGTGCGGACAGCGGGTACGGGAGAATTTAGCCGTTCTGATAACTGGGCAGCTTTTTCACGCGCCCGGGTAATAATATGGGTTACCTTATTGCCTAATGCGGAACGTAAAGTCACTTGTAACGTGGGTGGAATAAAATCAGTTAATGCCACCGCTTCATCTTTATATTTCAGCTGAGCCAGGGGAAAATAAGTCCATTTACTACTTGAAGGTTCTTCACCGATCATTAGGCGAATTCGCGGCTTTAAACGGGGGATATTTAATGCAGCTTCCCCGGTATTCATATCTGTGACAATTCCACCTTCTACCGATTTATAACGTTCATTGGTTAAGAACGTCGTATGAAGGGCTATACCTAGATACACCATCATATTTTGGTATTTGATATGGTCTAATTGTGCTGTCAAATCTAAGCTGAAATCTTCGTCTTCTGCACTGTGTGTTACCACTAAACCATCTGGCATAATGGCTTCTAATTCCAAAATACAAAATTGCCCGTTCAACAACAGTATCGGATCAATTTTCAATAGCCGCACTCCCCAAGAAAACGGCGCGATGATATGCATCGCATAATGTAATAATTGCTCTTGACGCAGTGACCATTGTTGAAAGTGTTGGGGAGCTAACAACATGCCTTCATGCCATTGAATGGCTTCGTCTATTTTAGATAATCCTTGTAACTCACTCATAGGCAATTGTGATTGTTTACCGAATAGAATTGTGAATGGTTAATGGTTAATGGTTAATGAGTTAATGAATAACTTTGGTTTGCACGATTTAACGGGTTTCTTTCAAGTCTCAGAATCACGACAATTATTTACGGTTGTGAAGTACGTTCAGTATAGAACACAAACAATACCTGTTTCGAGTTCTTTTAAAGTTTTTTCAATGGTTTTTTGTGAGGCTCCCATTATCCGCTCGGCGGTAGAACCTTCAAAATGCTCAATGCTTGCTTGTGCTACAAATGCTCTTTTAACAATGCCTGTTATTTTATTAGCGGCTTCTTTCATCGTTAATTTTATTTTTTCGTTGAACATAAAAATTCTCCAATATTGAATATTCGTTTCCTTTTTTATTAGACTACAAAAATTATGACAATGGGTATTTTATTTTCCCGCAACTGCCTTAAGCTCGGTTAAATTTGAAATCCAACCCGACTCTTCTCAAAAGTTTCAAACTTTATGCTTTCGCAACAATCGAACAAAATGTTGAATTGTCCATATACATAATAGGCGATTATTGTGCCAAGTCGTCAAATGTTAGAATTAGTAAAAGGAGCCTATATTGCTACCCTCAGGCCGGCAAAACAGGAATTGGACTTATTGGAGTC
>JAYQWI020001223.1:0-2627 GCA_035871815.2 Candidatus Parabeggiatoa communis | reverse complement strand
GGAAAATCAATCCACCTATATTTCAGTTGGTGTCAAACATCGTTTAGAAAATCCGGGTAAATTGCCTTTAGAAATGATTGAAGTGCAATCGGGTAGTTATTTAGGCGAAGATGATATCGTCCGTTATGAAGATGTTTATGGTCGAGAATGATCGAACGCTTTAGATTATATCGGTATTCAGTATAATGATTTAGTCCCCTGAGGGGGACTTTAACTTTCAGACAACTGTTTTTGGTAATTCTTCTTGAAGAAAATAGGCTGTTTCCAAGGGGGACAAACTTCACCTTTAGGCACATTGAAAGGTAGTTGGTTAGGGTCAAATTCGGGATGTTTGACTTCACTCAGTTTGGAGGGATTGAAGAGGTTTTAACGCCTTTTTGATGAGAGTCTTTTTTGATGAGAGTAACCGCTTTGATATTGTCCAAGTTCCACCATTTTCTCAGAAAATTGGATTAATGGTGGGTGTAGCATAGCTCTACCCACCCTACGAACTACGAACTACTGCCATTTCGGCTTCCGGTGCGAACCTATGTGTTCGCCCTGCTTAACGTTTCCATAGTAAAAACCTGTAAGTGACTAACCTAACTTTTAATTATCAATCATCCCTTGTTTCAAATCGTTTGTCAAAATAACGAGAGTGTGGATAAAGGATAGCCTAATGAATTGAGAAACGATAGCGATTTTTGTTCATTGATAAACCAATTTCTATAACTTCATCACTACCGGTTCCAACCAGAATTTCTTCAAATTTTAGGTTAAAACAAGGCCATTTTCCGCAAGACAAAACTGCTCACCAGTTTCATCACAAACCCAAATATTTTTCTCTGATTGTCGTAAAGGTTTAGCAGAACACCCAACCCAACCTACAGGCTTTCCGGGGCTTCCTTTGATTAACTGATGATCTTTTACATTTTTGGTGACTACTGCACCAGCGGCAATTAAAGCATAACGACCTATGACAACACCCGGCGTAAGAATGGTTCCTGCCCCAATAGTTGCACCATACTTGACATACGTTTTTTTCAACCAAGATTCTTTGGTACTATACCGTTTTGAAATGTTTAAATCATTAAGTCTAGGACTACGAGGATAACTATCATTGGTAAAGATAACGCCCGGGCCAATAAATACACCCTCTTCAATAATAATACCTTCCCATATCATGACTTGATTTTTTACAGTGACACCATTCCCAATAATAGCCCCTGATTCAATAAAGGTGTGTCCACCAATATTACAATTATCTCCAATGATAGCCCCATCCATGACATGGGCAAAAGCCCATATCTTTGTATTAGCCCCTATTTGTTTACTTTCACATAATGCTTGTGGGTGAACAAAATGATGATTATTTTGCATAAAACGCCTTTACAGTTCTCACCACCTCATCCAATTGCTCTGAAGTGAGATCAGGATACATGGGTAAAGAAAGAATTTCGTTTGCCAACTGTTCCGTATTAGGAAAATCACCGCGTTGCCAAGAATAATCTTGATAAGCCTCTTGTAAATGAATCGGAATAGGATAATGGATAATGTTGCCAATTCCTTTTTCATTGAGGTATTGAGCTAAATCATCACGCCGTTTGGTTCTGATGACATAAAGATGGAAAACGTGTTCACTCTCTTGAGCTATTTTAGGCGTAATAATATCACCTATCCCTGACAATTTATCGTTATAAACCCGAGCAACCTCTCTGCGCTTTTTATTCCAACTATCCAATTGAGGTAATTTTACATTTAAAACAGCGGCTTGAATGGTATCAAGGCGACTATTTTCACCTAAAACGTCATGGTAATATTTTTTAGCAGAGCCGTAATTTCTATAACTTTTTAACTTCTCAGCTAAAACACGATTGTTCGTCGTCACAATCCCACCATCTCCGTAAGCGCCTAAATTTTTACCCGGATAAAGGCTAAAGGCTGCCAAGTCTCCAAAACTGCCCACTCGTTTACCTTTGTATTTTGCCCCATGTGCCTGAGAGGCATCTTCAATAATAGACAAATTATATTTTTGGGCTATTCTCATTATTTCATCTAGGTTAACGGGTTGTCCATAAAGATGAACGGGCATAATGGCCCGAGTTTTGGCGTTAATGGCTGATTCAAGTTTGTTAGGATCCATATTAAAGGAATCAAGCTCAACATCTACCAATACTGGAGTCGCCCCTATCGCATTAATAGCCAAGGTACTGGCAATAAAGGTATTAGCTGTCGTGATAACCTGATCACCTTGACTAACGCCAAGTACCTTTAAGCCTAATTTGAGTGCATCTAATCCGGAAGCAACTCCCACAGCGTACTGACATTCTACATAAGATGCGAAATGGTTTTCAAATTCGCTGACTTGATAACCTAATATAAAATTAGCTTTAGACATCACTTCAGTCATGCCGCTAAGCACATCGTCTTTAATCGCATGATATTGTGAGACTAAGTCTAAAAAAGGAACGGCCATAAATTATCCTCCAATTTAAGAAATTAAACCTGACAGGTTTTGAAAACCTATCAGGTTTGGCCTGTTAAATATCCCGTAAAGCCTCTTGAAAAATGTCGCGCCAATGAAAACGCTTGATATATTTCAGCGCATTATTTCTATAACGTTTCAATGTCTCTTCATTCCCCATAAT
>JAYQWI020001222.1:0-8695 GCA_035871815.2 Candidatus Parabeggiatoa communis | reverse complement strand
AGTTTTGTCCAAGAGGTGATTATTGAACGCCAGCGCGTGGAAAGAGCACTTCGCTTGGCTGAGGCGGATTTGACAGAATATAGTAATACCTTAGAAAGTCAAGTTGTCAAACGAACCCAAGAATTAGCACAAAAAAATACGATATTACAACAAGAAATCCATGAACGTCAACAGGCTGAAGAAGCCCTGCGCCAGAGCCAAGAGAGGATTCGCCATTTTTTTGAGTTGCCCCTGATTGGTATGGCAATCACGTCTCCCACAAGAGGTTGGCTTCAAGTGAATGACAAGCTATGCGAGCTGTTTGGTTATTCACAAGATGAACTTCTCCTGAAAAGTTGGGAAGAATTAACGTATGCTGATGACTTTGCGCTTCACCTTGAACAGTGTAATCGGGTTTTATGCGGTGAAAAAGATGGCTATACCATGGATAAAAGGTTTGTTCGCAAGAATGGAGAGGTGATTTATACCAATCTCTCTGTGCGTTGTGTACGTGATGCGTCTGAAAATGTAGACTATTTTGTGATACTGGTGCAAAATATCACTAAACGTAAACAAGCTGAAGAGAAGTTGAGGGAGAAAGAAGAGTTTTTACGTTTAGTCATCAACAATATTCCTCAACTGATTTTTTGGAAAGATATTAATAGCGTGTATTTGGGATGTAATAAGGTTTTTGCACAGTTATTTTTTGAGACAAACAATCCTGATGAGGTTGTGGGTAAAAGGGATTTTGATTCAAACCGGCTATCTGAACAAGCACAGCGTTTTTCTGCTCTGGAAAGCCGGGTTATGGAGAGAGACAGGCCGGCTTATCATGTTGTTGAAGAAATAGTACAAGCGGATGGAAAACGCTGGGTAGAAAGCAATAAAATACCTTTACATGATAGCACGGGTCAAGTTATAGGCCTGTTAGGCACCAGTGAAGATATCACGGAACGTCAACAGGCTGAACTGTTGTTGAAAGAATATAATCAAACGCTAGAACGTGAAGTGGCAGATAGAACCCGCGCTTTACGCAAACAAGAGGCTTTTTTGCGCTTGATTATCGACAATATTCCACAGTTGATCTTTTGGAAGGATCGTCATTCTGTTTTTTTAGGATGTAATAAAAGTGTTGTTCAATTTGCTCAATTGGACAATCCAGATCAGATTGTGGGCAAAACCGATTTGGATTTAGTGTGGAAAGCCCATGCCGATTATTTCCAGCGTCAAGATCGTCAAGTCATG
Organism: Candidatus Parabeggiatoa communis; assembly: GCA_035871815.2. Classification (GTDB taxonomy): domain Bacteria; phylum Pseudomonadota; class Gammaproteobacteria; order Beggiatoales; family Beggiatoaceae; genus Parabeggiatoa; species Parabeggiatoa communis. Next base: position 7,471 of record JAYQWI020001222.1, on the reverse strand, counting down.
GCAAGCAATACGCCTGAATATCGTATTATTGAACAGATATTACAGCCTGATGGTTCAATCTTTTGGGGAGAAACTAACCGGATTCCCTTGCATGATGATAAAACAGGCAAAGTTGTTGGCGTTTTGAGTACGGTTGAAGATATAACGGCCCGTAAACAAGCTGAAGATGCTTTGAAACAGGCCAAGGAAAGAGTCACAACCGTCTTGAATAGTTTGAACTCTGGTGTTTATGTTTCGGATATGCAAACTTACAGGGTATTGTTTGTCAACCAATATGCACAGAAAAAATGGGCTAAAAATGATGTCATAGGTAAAATTTGTTGGCAAACGTTGCAAACGGGACAAACCGGCCCTTGTGGTTTTTGTACTAATGATAGGCTTATCATGAAAAACGGTCAAGCAACCAATACCTATACTTGGGAATTTCATGATAGTGCATTGAATCGTTGGTTTATTGTTCAAGATCGGGCGATTTCGTGGGATGATGGACGATTAGTACGATTATCTGTCCTGACTGATATCACACCGCGTAAACGGGCCTTGGAAGCCTTGCGGGAAAGAGAGGCTCATCTGAATGCGATCTTTGATAATGCCGCGGCTGGTATTGTACTGGCTGATGTTAATGGCTATTTTCTGGATTGCAATGCTAAATGGTTAGAAATGACCGGTTACACCTGCCAAGAAATGGGTACGCTCACTTATCTTGATGTTACCTACCCAGATGATATTGAGATCAGTAAAAAGCATTTTGAGCCACTCACAAGAGATGTCATCAATAGCTATCATATTGAAAAACGTTTCTTGAGAAAAAATAATCGTTTCTTTTGGGCTGATGTGTCGATGACCCTTATTCGGAATCATAAGGGTGTTTTTAAATCAGCTATCGGGGTTATCGTTGACATCACAGAGCGTAAAGAAGCTGAAGACGCTTTACGTGCCAGTGAAGCGCGTTATCGGGGCGTGGTAGAAGATCAAACGGAATTGATTTGTCGCTTTTTACCGGATACTACCCTCACTTTTGTCAATGATGCCTATTGTCGTTATTTTGGGGTACAACGTGATGAGATTCTCGGCCACAAATTCTTGATGCTGATGCCTGAGGAAGCGCGGGAAATGGTTCTACCTAATTTACAACCTCTTCTCAATCATGAAAAATCTATCATGGTTCATGAACGGCCGATCAAAACAGAGCATGGCGAACTGTGTTGGCAACAGTGGTCAGATCGGGCCATTTGTGATGATAATGGGCAGCTGGTGGAACTTCAATCGGTTGGGCGCGACATCACTGAGCGTAAACAATGGGAGACGGAATTGCAGGAAGCAAAAGAAGCCGCTGAAGCCGCTAACCGTGCTAAAAGCACTTTCTTGGCTAACATGAGCCACGAATTACGCACCCCTTTGAATGGTATTTTAGGTTACACACAAATCCTGAATCGTGATAATACCTTGAGTGAAAAGCATAAAGAAGGCATCGATATCATTGAACGGAGTGGTCACTATTTATTAACCTTGATTAACGATATTTTAGACTTATCTAAAATTGAAGCCGGTAAGATCGAACTCTATGCGAGCGATTTTAATTTTAATCAGTTTATTCAAAGCATTACTGAAATCTTTCAAATGCGCGCTGAGCAAAAGGGCGTTACGTTTATATACCAACAGCTTTCATCTCTTCCCGTGGGGATTTGTGCGGATGAGAAACGGTTGCGACAAATTATCATTAATTTGTTAGGCAATGCGATTAAATTTACCCAACAAGGGCGGGTTGTTCTCAAAGTCGGTTATGACGGATATTCCCCTGATTCAGACACACAGACATTGTCAAAACAAGAGGAGAAGTGGGATAAAATCCGTTTTCAAGTGGAAGATACTGGGATTGGTATTGCTGAAGAGGAATTGGACAAAATATTTTCGCCCTTCCAACAAGTTGGCGATCCAGATTATCGGGCGGAAGGCACTGGCTTAGGTTTATCCATTACCCAAAAACTGGTTGAGATGATGGGGGGAGAATTACAGGTTCGCAGTGTGCTTGGTGAAGGAAGTCGATTTTGGACGGCGCTTTCTTTAATCGAAGTACCCGGAATGGCTCAATCATATCCTGTCAAGGCACCTGCTGTGATTGGTTATCAAAAAATGGATAATAACCTTTTTTATAGTGATAGATTACCCGTAAGTGATTCCCCATTCAAAATTTTAGTCATTGATGACAAACTCGAAAATCGCATGGTGCTAGTGAATCTGTTAACGCCATTAGGTTTTGAAGTGAAGGAAGCTGCTAATGGTCAAGAAGGTTTAGATCAGGTGCGTGAATGTGAACCGGATTTGATTGTGTTAGATTTAATGATGCCAGTCATGAATGGTTTTGAATTTGTAGACCAATTAAGGCAAATACCGGCCTATCAAAAAATAGTGGTGATTGCGGCTTCAGCCAGCGTTTTTAGTTATCACCGCGACGATAGTTTAAAGGCCGGTTGTCAAGATTTTATCCCGAAACCGATTAGTGCTGAGGTGTTGTTAGAAGCTTTACAACACTATTTAGGATTAAAATGGATTTCTGAACAGCCTGTCCCTATTGTTGCGAGTGACTGTGAAATAGATTTCTCTGCCTCAAAAAAGAATTTTTCTGCCGAGCAAGCTGCCATCCTATTTGATTTGGCTATGATGGGCGATGTCAATGGCATTCTTGAACAAGTCGAAGAATTGAAACAAATCTCTCATCAATTAATACCGCTTGCTAACCAAATTGCCCAATTGGCTAAAGACTTTGAAGACGAAAAAATTTGTGAACTTCTGCAACCGTATTTGTAGACCAGTAGAGACGCGATGTTTCGCGTCTCCGATGGAGAAACGATAAGAAGTGACGCGGGGCATCGCGTCTCTACAATTCCACAATTGATAATAATACTATGGATAATGCAAAACAACGTCAAGAGACGCTTTTGGTTGTTGATGATGTACCCGCTAATATTACCCTGCTATTAAAATTTTTAACGGATGCGGGTTTTAAAGTCTTGGTGGCTAAAGAGGGTAAAGGGGCCCTCAAAAAAGCCGAATATGCTCATCCTGATTTGATCTTGTTGGATGTGATGATGCCGGATATCAATGGGTTTGAGGTTTGTAAAATATTGAAGTCGCAAGCCAGTACCCAAGATATTCCTATCATTTTTATGACGGCATTGTCTGATACGGTTGATAAGATTAAAGGATTTTCCCTGGGGGCTGTTGATTACCTGACTAAACCCGTTAAGTATGAAGAGGCCTTAGTGCGTATCAATACCCATATCAAAATGTCTCAACAACAGCATCATATTCAGGAACAAAATGTCAGACTTAATATTTTAAATCAAGAACTTGAGGAACTCACTGAACAATTGAAGCAACGTACTGGTATTCTTGAGAAAGCCAATTGCGAGTTGGAACGTCTTAATGCTTTAGATTGTTTAACCCAGATAGCTAATCGCCGTCGTTTTGAAGCCTATTTATTATCGGAATGGAAACAATTAGCGGTGACAAAATGGCCGTTATCTTTGATTTTTGCTGATATTGATTATTTTAAACACTACAATGATCACTATGGGCATCAAGCAGGAGATGAGTGTTTACGACAGGTTGCACAAGCGATTAATTGTGCTGCTAAGCGTTTATCTTATTTAGTCGCGCGTTATGGCGGAGAAGAATTTGTTGTTTTGTTACCTAATACCGATGCCGAAGCGGCTGTGCAAGTCGCTTCGTGTATACAACAGACGGTACAAAAACTTAAATTGGCAACGGCCCAGCCCTTGGTGAGTGAATATGTGAGTTTAAGTTTAGGTGTTTGTTGTCTCATGCCAAATGATCCTAACACTTCTCCGCAAACACTGGTTAAAATGGCCGATGAGGCACTTTATGAAGCGAAAAAACAGGGACGAAATCGCGTTATTTTAAATGATAGAGCGCTGATTTAACTGATGATCATGATTATACACTGATTAAAAAAAAACTAGCGTCATCAGCGTTCTATCTATAGGATTTTTGAGTTATTGCCCTTTTGATTTTTAACGAATCTTTAAGCTTGCCAATCCTATCAATACCAATACAACGGTAATAATCCAAAATCTGACTATCACGCGAGGTTCGGGCCAGCCTTTGAGTTCAAAATGATGGTGTAAGGGTGCCATCCGAAAGATTCGCCGTCCTGTCAATTTGAATGAAGCGACTTGTAAAATGACTGATAGGGTTTCCATGACAAACACGCCGCCCATAATGAATAAGATTAATTCTTGCCGGACAACGACGGCTAGAATACCCAACGCGGCCCCTAATGCCAGTGCGCCAACATCGCCCATAAAGACTTGAGCGGGATAGGTGTTAAACCAGAGAAAACCGAGTCCTGCGCCTAGCATGGCGCTGCAAAAGACAACCACTTCACCCACACCTGCAATGTAGGGAATGCTTAAGTATGTGGCAAAGTTCCAGTTTCCGGTGAGGTAAGCAAAAATGCCTAACGCGCCACCCACTAATACTGTCGGCATGATGGCTAAGCCGTCTAAACCGTCGGTGAGATTCACTGCGTTACTGGTACCGACAATCACAAAGTAGGTGAGTAGTACAAATACCCATAACGGTAAATCAATGATGACGTGTTTTAAAAAGGGCACGATCAATTGCGTTTCAGCCGTTGATTGGGCCGTCATGACTAACACAAGTGCGGCCCCTAAACTGACAACGGATTGCCAAAAATATTTTTGCTTGGCCGATAAGCCTTTAGAGTTGCCAAGCGAAATTTTGCGATAATCATCTATCCAGCCGATGACACCAAACAATAGGGTAACGATCAAGACTATCCACACAAAGCGGTTGGATAAATCTGACCAGAGTAAAGTCGCTACCGCAATGGCGACTAAAATGAGCGCCCCTCCCATCGTCGGGGTACCGGCCTTCTTCAAGTGGGCTTGTGGCCCGTCTTCGCGTACTTGTTGGCCCATTTGATTCAGGCTTAAGCTGCGAATCATCAGTGGCCCAACGATTAAAGAAATAAAGAGTGCGGTTAATGCCCCTAAAATGGCACGTAATGTGAGGTATTGAAAGACATGAAAAGCACTGTAAAAAGATTGAAGGTATTCTGTAAGCCAAATCAACAGATCAGTTATCAGTTATCAGTTATCAGTTATCAATCAAGAAAATGGGCAACCACAAGGGATTGCCCCGAAAATGATGGCGGCCTGTAGGGGCAATTTATCGTGGTTGCCCCTTTCAAAAATCCGAAAACCCCAAACACTATAAAATCAAAAGCATCAAAAGGATTAGCAATAATCCCAGTACATTCCCCAAGAAATCTTGTCGGTTTTCCTCTTTTATCCGTTGTTTCAGCATTTGCCGATTCAAAAAATGGATAATCTTCGCGGGTTCATTCACTTGTTTTAATAAATCCAAATGAATCGGTAATGGATTTTCAAACAAGGTGAGTTTTTCAAGCTCAGACAATTTGTAAAATTCAAATGGGATCCTTGTCAGTTGATTATCGTTTAGATAAAGTCGTTTCAAACGAGACAGTTTGCCAATCTCAGAGGGTAACGCTTTCAGTTGATTATTATTCAAGTAGACTATTTCTAATTGCGACAAGTCACCCATTTTAGGCGGCAATGTGCTCAACTTATTGTCATTGAGAATTAATAATCGTAGCTGAGATAATTTTGAAATAACAGGCGGCAAAACCGAAAATCGATTATTGTTGAGATAAAGCCCTTCAAGACGAGACAATTTCGCCATTTGAAGTGGCAAATGACTTAATTGGTTCTCACTTAAATATAATACTTTTAATTGCCGCAATCGACAAATCGCTAAAGGCAACGTTGTCAATTGATTATTGCTCAGATAAAGTACTCTCAGTTGAGACAAGTTCACCAGTTGTCGCGGTAAAGTGGTTAACTGATTGCCACTCAAACCTAATTCTTCAAGGTGCGTTAATTCAAACAATTCCGGCGGTAAATCGGTTAATCCCTGATTAAAGAGATGCAGCACCGTTTTTTTCTCGTCAGCCGTTTGTTGAATGATGTCAAGTAATGCTTGATTATTCATTTATTAATCAATTCCTTTGCCCATTATGTGGTCATTTTTTGCGTTCTATCCCTTAAACATAAGGCAATACGATTCCGCTATGCAGAAATGGTTCACTCATTATTTTAATCATAATACCCTATTAAAGTTTAATGCGCTAACTACCAAAGCTGATCGCATCATTATCGGCCTCGCATTTGTGCTAGTCGTGTGGTTATATGCCCATTATTGGATAGGTAGCAACGACGCTGCTGATTACGCTTTAATTTGGGTAGCCAATCAGGCCCCTAAACGCTTCGATTTACAAGATGATCATCTGATATCGGTTGAAGGGCATTTAGGTGAAAGTCTTATCGAAGTCAAGGCCGGACAGATCCGTTTTTTAACCTCACCTTGTCAAAGCCAATATTGTATTCATGCTGGGTGGCTAACAAACAATGGAGAAGTTGTGGCTTGTTTGCCTAATCAGGTTACTATACAATTACGCGGCAATGAAAACCTGCAATTTGATTCTATTGCTTATTAACAAAAAAAGGGTGACATTTTTAATCTCACGCTTCGCGCTTGGCACCTTTGCGCCTTTGCGCCTTTGCGTGAGATTGGTTTTAGATCGAACCCTTCTTTGAACTAAAGCAGCCACCCGACATTGATCTCAAAAAAATCCACCATGTCACCTTCAACACTGACTCAAACCTTACTCGGTTCATTATTAGACAGCCCCGCCATTGTGGAAGTCGCTTCACAAGCGGGTGAATCGGTAATCTCGGTTTTAAGAGCACATTTCACTTTCACGGCTGCTGAAATCACGAAAGCCTATCAAGAAGGCTGTGGCTACGCCTTTGTCGCGATCAGCGTGGGCCTGGATGCCCGGATTCGCTGCTCAAAACGCTGCGATATCCTAAAATCACGCGCGAATTTGCGGCCCAAATTGAAACCCATTATTGGCAACCTTTTGTGCATGGCAATGAGGCCGTTCAAAAACAAGCCGATTTTCGTAAGCTAACCATTCAATCCCTCAAAAAATACGCGAAAAAAACGGATCACTTCTTTGAAATCAATGCCCTGACTGAAGAAGATTTATCGGCCCTCGTCAGTCATCGACAAAACTTGGCTATCACGGATGTCGTACTCGAACAAATGCAGGCTGTCGAAACCGTTGATGAACAGTTGGCGGCCTTTCTGCGTTTTGAGAGCCTGTTAGGCGATAGCGTTTTGTTCTTTTTTCGCGAATTGATTCGTCAAGATCAGCGTCTCAAAGACACCCAAAATGCTTTACAACAAGAACACATCTGTCTTGAACTCGAACACATTCAAGAGGCTATCGCTGATCTCAAAGCTTTACAAGAAAAATCCTCATTTCTCTTTGATCCGCACAGATTGCAACACTTGGAAACCGTTGAAGCTGCTTGGCAAACCCATATTGTACAAACCCAAT
>JAYQWI020001221.1:0-2511 GCA_035871815.2 Candidatus Parabeggiatoa communis | reverse complement strand
TCATGATGTTCTATCATAGGGCATGCTTAATTCCGATTAACACTGATTAAATATTTTTTCATTTTTTCAACACAGAGATCACAGAGTAGCACAGAGTTTCACAGAGAGAACCTCGGTTTGTTTAATTTCTCTCATTCTCTGCGGCTCTGCGGCTCTGCGTGAGCCGACAGTTTGTTACACTTAAAAAGATTTTTAGTTAGTTTTTGTAGCTTGCCCACCATCCTATTTTTTTTAGGATAGGTTTTGTGAAAAGGAGAATAAAATGCTTGAGAATACAGGTCAAATTGATCTGCAAGGCAGAATCACATTGCCAAAAGATGCCCTAGAAGTTATAGGGCTACTTCCTAATATGAAAGTGATAATTGAGTGGACAAAAAACAGTATTGTTATTAAACCCAAACCCAGTTTGCCACCTATTACTTACTGCCGAAATTGCAAAAATGGATTTACCTATTGCTGATTGGAAACAAATGGCACAAGAAATTGAAGAAGGGCGCATAAAATGAAAACTCAGTTCCCCTTTTTTTTGGATGCTAAGGAATCGTCACGAAATAAATTGGAGATTTATTGTTCAGCAATTATGGGCGAACACGCAAGGGCATGCCCTACGAGCCAATATGTTGTAGGGGCGAACCTGCGTGTTCGCCCCTCCAATTTATTTTGTGACGATTCCTAACCCATTCCTGATCCAGCCCTTATTTTAAAAACCAGTTTTGTAATGTACTTTTGAACTTGTTAAAGGCTTCATCAGTGCATCGTCCAAAACTCACTTTTTCAGCCAGTCGTCGATATAACATTGAAGAACGGGGTTTGCGTACTTGTTTCAAAACGACTTCCAGACTTTCTTTGGGTTTGGAGGGCTTGAGTTCACCTTCCAGTAAAAATCCTTTTTTGATTAACCAAGTCTTTAAATCAGGTTGTTTGTTTTTCCAGCCTAATATTTCAGCAACATGAGGGGAATCGCTCCATACCCAAATTTCTAACTCAGGCTCTAACACTATAGCAGCTGCTTGTTGCCAACCAGAACGGAATAAATTGGCTTCAACCACCTCTTCTAATTCTTGTCGAGTCAACCCTTCACGCCCACAGCCTTCTCTATCAAATAAAATCAAAGCCTGGCGATATTGATTTAAAGCACTTTGCAAAAAATAATGTCCCTCATTGAGACAACCTGGATCATGGTAAGGGTGAATAAAAATATCAAAGCTGATTTCACGGATTGACAGTGCTTGTGGGCGACTCAATAGTCCTTTGACGGCATATTCCATATTTTTGTCTGCAACCAAGATGACTAAATCTTTCATCCCAAAACCCCGCCCGCGAACAAAACCCCGAGATTCGTTTCGCCTTTCCAATGTGCCAAGTTGGGATGTTGATTGCCACTGACAATATTTGTCGCGCCCTCTTTCGTTTTAGCGAAACATAAGATTTCTTCCACTTTTGCCGCGCTTAAAATGATCGGCGAATGCGTTGCCAGTAAAACTTGAGCATCATAAACGGAAGATAAGGATTGATAGAGGGTTTCTACTGCACGCGGATGAATCCCATTTTCAGGTTCTTCAACTAAATAAATACCCGATAAATCAGGTAAATAGGCAGGTAAAGTTAAGGCCAGCAGTCTTAATGTCCCATCTGATGTCATCCACGATGGCACTTCTAATCCACCTCTATAACGAATAACCAAGTAACGATGCCTATCTTCAGGGCGTACTATCGTATAAATGTCTTCAATATCCTCAATGGCAGTTTGTAAATGACTTATCCAATCTTGATAATTTTCAAAGGCTTGCAACCGGTCTATTATCCAAGGCAAATTAGAACCATCTGGTTTAAAACCCCGTTGTTGCCCAGGTGGACTGGGTTGGCGCATCAGTTGACTATTCAGGATAAAAGCTTGTATCCCAGTTGTGAGTAAATGTTTAAACCAAACGCTCACAGGAAATTGAGAGTCATCTTCAGGCAAATTACCCAGTGCCGAACGCTGAGAACCGAATTTAAAGGAAAGTGTCGTGTGAGGGTTGAATTTTGAAGACACTTCTGGATGAAACTGATCTTGTTTCGCTTTGCTGACAACGAGATGTCTTAAATGAGGCCCAATTAGAAAAACGCTTTCCGACAGTATTGAAGTTTCAGCACTGACTGAATCTGTGCCAATCGTAACTTCATAACGAATCTTATCAAAAGGTTGTGCGAGGGATTGGCGTTGAGTTTCTGGTATTAAGGCTTCAATTGCCAATTCAAATTGTGTCCCAGATTTTCTCCAAAATAAATCAGATAAATTATGGGTACGCTCAGCGAGCGCCGATTCTAAGCCGCTTGACACTAAACGTCCCAGTAAAGCCAGTACATCAAAAAAAGTCGTTTTACCACTGCCATTGGGCCCAACTAAAATATGAAATGCCCCCAAGGATTGACGGACATCATGCAAACAACGGAAATTTTTAGCTTCAATTTGAGTAATGCTCATTTTAATCAGTTTTAATTGTAATATCAGTTATTTATTAATCATAT
>JAYQWI020001220.1:0-5398 GCA_035871815.2 Candidatus Parabeggiatoa communis | reverse complement strand
ATACTGGATACTCAACGCAATTCACTTGCCAATGCTATCGTTGAGCAACATTACACACAACAACCCGAACTGGCTGAACGTTATGGTGAAAAAGGGCGTATCAAATGTCTAGCCGATACCCATTACCATTTAACCTATCTTAATCCCAAAATCCGTTATACTCAGGCATAAAAAACTAGTCCACAAAAAAATAGACTCCCAATGCAATTAACAAAGAGAATACAAGCGCCATTAAGTCTTCATGCCGATCACTTTTGAAAATAGTGAGGGCTGAACCACGATTAAACTTGGGTTTGTCTTGGGTATTTTTTGTTTCTTCAGACATCGTGAAAGATTCCTCGTTTGAACGTTGTGATTTTGATGATTTGATACTGTGATAATCCTGAACATTTGCTGTCTAAAGTGTTTTATCAGCTATTCCGTTCATGACGCTAAATGTTTTCATGCACAAATAGCATAACGACGATGAGGGATAAGACGGCTTTGAGGGTGCCGACTACGCCACCGATTATCAGCGGTTGTCCACCTGCTTGTTTGATTGAGGAGAAAGTAATTTGCATACCTAACCCGACTAAGCCGAAGGCAAATAACCAGGTGATAAAGTCGCGGAATTTCTGGATTTTCTGGGCGGTATGGCGGACGGCTTTGTGGGCCTGTTTAAGGATGCTATTGGCAGGTTTGGAGAGTCTATTGGCATTGACTAAGCCACGCAAGGTGTCGTCATCTTCAATGGACATCACTTTTCTGTTTTCAATCAAACGCGCTAGTGCTGCCTGACGGGCTTTCTGTTCCACTTTCGATTGTTCTTTCTTCAGTGTGGCAATGGCTTTTGGGCTTAAAAGTTTTTCGGCGGGAATACTGTTGTCGAAATATTTGCCTTTGTAGTGATTGGCTGGGGAGAATATGCCGGTGGAGGAGAGGGCAAACATTAATAGGAAGCCGATGACGAAAATGGGGAATTTTTGAAAGGCTACCCGAAAGAGGTTGACTCCAGGGGCGTTTTCTTCACGTTCGACATACCAGATGGCTAACCAGACGACGATGATCGGCAGTATTAAGACACGGGTGATGTTAAAGATTTCGGCGACTTTTAGGGTTTCAATCCCGTCTGGCTGGTAGGCGAGGGCGGCTCCGGCAACTTGGGCTGAATTGAGAATCCCTGTGCCTGCCCATGCGCCAAATTGGACATATCCCATGTTGAGTAGGTTTCCAATGATCGGGAATAGGAACATGCAGCCGACTCCCCAGAGTAGAATGGTGCCGATGGTGTAGGCTATTTCGACGGATTTGGCTTGTACGACGGGGGCCGCTGCGACGGTGGCCGAAACGCCACAGACACCCATGCCGGCGGAGAGTACGCCGGCCATTGAATTGGGAAGGTTGCGTCGTGCGCTCATCCATAGCACGATGCCTACTGATCCTAAGACGAAGAAGCCTACCATGACGATGGATAGGGAACCTAGCTGTTGCAATTCGGCGAGGCTGTAGAGTGTGCCGAGTAAAACGACACCGGTTTTGAGGCCTAAGCGGGAGAGGCGTATTCCATTTTCGGCCCATGTGGGCACTTTCAAAAAGTTGACGATCAGAATGCCGAACAGAATGCCGAGTACGATGTAATTGAGGCCAAGCACGTCATGCAGGTATTTGTCACCCATGACGGGCCCCATTGATTGGCTTAATACGGCGATAAAGGGGGCGATAAACCAGCGAACGCCCATGGCAATGGCTAAAATAAAAATGACACCGGCGACGGTGGAAAGATAGTAATCGAGATGGCCTGCTTTGTGTTTACCGAACCAATGCCATAGGCCGACGACGATGGCGATGCTACCAAATAAATAGGAGAGTGTGGTTATTTCTCCCCTCATTTTTTTAATCGCTAAATAGTTGATCAGGTTGTCGATTAAGCCAAAGTGAGCGAGTGTGGCGATTGTTACCATGCTCACGCCGATGAAAAATAGGGCAGGATGTTTTTGGGTATAAACCATATTTATTGTTTCCAATGTTGATGTGTGAGAGGGGTAATTTTAGGTGAAATTATCAATAAGGGCAATCCTAAAAATGGGCAATCACAAGGGATTGCCCCTACAGACTATTGATGGTTTATGTTAATACGTAAACGACTATTAACTTGATTATTGCGGCTGATCGCTTGATTAATTTCTACGGTTAAATCTAAGCGCGTTAGGCGTTGCTTTAAATATTCTAAGGCTTGTAAGTTTGAGACGGTGAGTTGTATATCAAAATGTTTTTGATTGTAATCAATACGTTTGATCTGAAAACCGGGGGTGCGTGCGAGTGGGGTACTGATTTTATTGAATAGGGTGAGAAAATGCTCATCTTGTGTGGTATTGCCTTCGGCGCGTAATGCTTTTAATTTTTGTTCCATTTGCACTCGCGGATTGACGATTTTGCGTGCTTGTGGAAAGGTGTCACGGTACACTTTTTCAATTTGGGCGTTTAAGGCTTGACGTTGCTGATTGAGTTGTCGATAGTCTATCCATTGTTTTGCCATGAACAATGCGCCCCATAATACCAATAACGCTGCGGTGAGTCGCCACGGCCGCCAGAGTGTTACTATTTTATCTTGGGCACTATAGTGATTTTGTAATAAATTCAAAGGTTTATCATCAATCAGGCCTTGTGCCAGCCAAGCTAATACGCTTTTATCGTTTGTGTTTTCAATAATGGGTATGCCTAAAGCGTGTAAATCCGTTAATGTTGTTGCAGGTTGGGTAGCTGTGAAAACGGTGAGTTGTTGTGGCGGATTGGCTTGATGTTCGGTTAAAGCCAGTTGCAAGGCGATACTGAGACAATCGATTTCAATGGCAAAGCCCGTTTGTAAACCGGTGCGTACTAATACGATCTCCTCTAAATATAATAGGCTCCAACCTTCTGTCGTTTTAGGCACAGCGAGCATGTCTGGTATGAGCGATGCTGGTGTCAATCCAATGGTATTCAATTGTTGCAAATAGCCTTCCATTTGCCGACGGGCAATGACGGCAACGGCGATATTACCGGTTAACGGTTCTCGTTTACCCAGTGCAAAATGCAAATCTTCTACATCTTCAGCCAATTGTTCTTCTAGCGCGTAGGGTACGGCTTGTACGATGCGTTTCCATTGTTTACTGGGTACATCGGCTTGTGTTAAGACAATATCAGTGCTGGGAATGAGTACGAAGGGGGGGCGATTATGGCGAGGCACGGTGTTAAGCGGCACATCATGCGCGTTTTCGAGGAGATGCCCTTTGGAATCAAAGGTTGCCCAACTGACGTGTTGATTGATATCGCCGTGCAGACGAATGAGTAAGGATTGAGGCATTTTGGATTTTTGAGGGTGGGGGGGCAATCCCTTGTGGTTGCCCCATTGTGTGGTTGCCTAGGTGTAGGGGCAATCCCTTGTGATTGCTCTGTCATCCACCATTAACACGATAATTACTCTGCCTTTGGTTTTTCAGTTGTCGTACAACACGTTGAGATGCCGAACGGTAAATAGGCCGGACAAAAGCCGATAAAGGCCGTCAAGATGGGCACGGCACCAATCGCACCCCACCATCCGCCCCAAGGTTCTTGCAAATAGACGGCCGCGCCAATAATGCCTAAACCCAGTATCACTCGAAAAATTTTATCAGTCGTGCCGACATTGGTTTTCATTTTGTTCTCCTTTTTACATTCTTATTAATTAAAGATGAGTATACCGTTGAAAAATGGCAGTTTAAATATGAGAATCCTATTAATATAAATCAAGTATCGAATCGTAATTAAACAATTCTTAATGGGTAAATGATTGTCAATTTGATTGATGACTTGATGTTCTTAAATAATGAACTAAAATAATGATAAAGACTTAACGGATTTGATAAATTTTAATTAAGTCTGTTAAACTCATAATACACTTACAAAAAGGAGACGTTTATGATATCAAATAGAAAATCTCGTCAACAACACGGCTTTACCTTGATTGAGCTGTTGATTGTGATGGCGATTCTGGGTATGTTGGCCGCGATAGTGGGGCCAACCCTTATTGAGAAGATTGGGCAGAGTCGAAAGGATGCGGCAAGAACACAAATCGCTCAGATTGAATCTACCATAGAAATTTATCGTTTAGATATGTTTAAACTCCCCAATAACCTAGAGGCTTTGGTTAAAAATACCTCGAATAGCCCAAAGTGGAAGGGGCCTTATATGCAAAAGGGGTACATACCAAAAGATCCTTGGGGTAACGAGTTTCAATACAAGAAACCTGGGGGTGAGGGGCGTAAGTATGATATTTATTCCTTTGCGGCTGATGGGCAAGAAGGTGGTGAGGAAGATAATGCGGATGTGTATAATTTGCCTGATAAGTAGGTTGACAATCTCCCAAGGCTTGAATTTTATTGGATATTAATTTCTCACGCAAAGGCGCAAAGGCGCAGCTAAGTCATTATGCTTAGCGTCTTTGCGGCTTTGCGTGAAAACCTGTTTTTAGTAGCCAATTTTAATCCAATATCCTTAATTTCAGTCTAGCCACACAATATGGACAATCACGAGCTTTTCAAAACAGGAAATAAAGATCATGCCCAGTTAGGCTTCACTTTACTGGAACTGATTATCGTCATGGTTATTCTTGGCATGATGGCAGCCTTAATCATTCCTAATCTCAGTATTCGTGAAGGGGTTGTTCTCAAAGCGCAGGCGCGTGAAGTGATAGCGAGACTACGATATGCGCGCCGTTCTGCCATTGTCGAAGGTAAACAAAAGGTTGTCATTTTATATCAAGGCCAGAAAGGCGAAGAAGGTGAGACGACTCATGATACACCGAAGCCTAAATCTGATGATCCTGGACATTGGGTGAGTCGCCATGCTTTTGTAGAATGTCATCGTGCTCTTGGCGACGATAAAGCGGACAACGCTGTCAGTGATCAAAAGGAAGAGACGACGGCTTGTGAAATCACTTTTTTTCCAGAAGGGGGCAGTAGTGGCGGCGAAATCATTTTGAGTGATCAAGATTATCAAGCCAAAATCACGGTCAATCTCATCACGGGCAAAATTAAATCCGATATTTTTGGGAATGAGGATGAGCAAGAAAATTAAACAAACCGGTTTTACCTTGCTTGAAGTGCTTGTGGCTTTGGCAATAGTGGGTATCGCATTAGGTAGCGTGTTCGGTTTACTGGCCGGGAGTAAACGCTTAGCTTTTAAAGCCGTGGATGATATAGAACGCACCCTTTTTTTACGCTCCGCTATTAACGCAGCCCAAGTGCTTGAAGAACCTGAATATCCTGAATTACCAGAACGTTATAAAAGAAGTTTGACATTGCAAACCGATGAATTATTGGAGAAACCTGAGCGTCAAACACGCGCTATGCGATTGGGATTAGAAGTTTACATTTTGCGTGATGATGAAAAAGGTATCGAA
>JAYQWI020001219.1:0-1989 GCA_035871815.2 Candidatus Parabeggiatoa communis | reverse complement strand
TCTTATTCAAACACCTGATGCGTTTTTGCGCGAAGAATGTGCAAATGTGGGTATCACTTTGCCAGAGAGTGGTGAGTATGGTGTTGGCATGATATTTTTGCCACGCGATGCTGAAACCCGTGCGGCTTGTGAAAAGTTGATAGCTGATGAAATTGTGGCTGAAGGTCAAACCTTACTGGGTTGGCGAGAGGTGCCAACAGATAATGAAGGTTTAGGTGAAAGCGTTAAAGCGATTGAACCGCTTGTTCGGCAAATTTTTGTTAAAAAAGGAAATAATGTCACCGATCAAGATGCTTTTGAACGAAAACTGTTTGTGATCCGTAAGGTGATTGAACATACTGTGCGTCGTCAATTGAAGATTGATTATGCTCATTTCTATATTCCTTCATTCTCCTCACGCACTCTACTTTACAAGGGCATGTTACTGGCTAATCAAGTTGGCCTTTACTATCCTGATTTAAAAGATGAACGCATGGTGAGCGCACTGGCCCTTGTCCATCAGCGTTTTTCAACGAATACTTTTCCCACTTGGGATTTAGCCCAACCTTTCCGTATGATTGCCCACAATGGAGAAATCAACACCTTGCGGGGTAATTTGAACTGGATGGCTGCGCGTCGCCATTCTATGTCTTCTAAATGGTTAGGCGATGATTTAGACAAATTATGGCCTTTAATTGCAGAAGGCCAATCGGATTCTTCCTCTTTTGATAATGCCTTAGAACTGTTGGTTGCCGGTGGCTATGAATTGGGACACGCCATGATGTTGCTCATTCCGGAAGCGTGGAACAATAATCCATTGATGGATAATAAACGTCGGGCTTTTTATGAATACCATGCGGCTTTGATGGAACCCTGGGATGGCCCGGCTGCCGTGGCCTTTACTGATGGCCGTCAAATTGGAGCCACCTTAGATAGAAATGGTTTGCGCCCGGCGCGTTATTTGATCACCAATGATGATCTCGTCATGATGGCCTCGGAAATGGGTGTCCTGAATTTTCCGCAAGAGAAAATTGTCAAAAAATGGCGTTTACAGCCAGGCAAAATGTTTTTGATTGATACCGAACAACAGCGCATCATTGACGATGCAGAATTAAAGGCAAAATTGGCAAACCTGATGCCTTATCAAGATTGGTTAGATCAAACACAAATTCTATTGGAAAAATTGCCGACCGAAGTGGCCGCTATGCCACCCAATCCAGAAACACTTTTAGATCGCCAACAAGCCTTTGGCTATACGCAAGAAGATTTGAAATTCTTTTTGATTCCGATGGTAGTGGGGTCAAGATCCCATAGGTTCAATGGGGATAGATGCTTCACTGGCGGTGTTATCCAATCGTTCTAGATTATTGTATGACTACTTTAAGCAAAATTTTGCTCAAGTCACGAATCCACCAATTGATCCGATTCGAGAAGAATTAGTGATGTCTTTAGTTTCGCTGATTGGGCCTCGACCTAATTTATTGGGATTGGCTCAGGAGGATTTACCTAAGCGATTAGAAGTCCGTCAACCGATTCTGACGAATACCGATTTAGAAAAGATACGTCGTATTGAATACCGTACTGGCGCTGCATTTCGTACCAAAACACTGAGTATGTGTTATGTGGCCGATTTAGGGGTCTCTGGTATGGAAACGGCGCTGACTCGCTTATGCAATCAAGCTGAAGAAGCGGTATTGGCCGGTAATAATATTCTTATTTTGTCAGATCGTGACATGAATGCTGATCATATCGCTATCCCGGCCCTGTTAGCCACATCGGCAGTTCATCATCATCTGATCCGGAAAGGTTTACGCACGGAATCGGGTTTAGTGGTAGAAACAGGTGAAGCGCGCGAAGTTCAACATTTTTGTTTACTTGCCGGTTATGGGGCAGAAGCCATCAATCCGTATTTGGCTTTTGATACCCTTTCTGCTATTCGTGAGACGCTACCAGAAGAATTGAGCGAAGCTGAAGTGCATAAACGCTATATCAAGGCCGTGAATAAAGGCA
>JAYQWI020001218.1:0-3084 GCA_035871815.2 Candidatus Parabeggiatoa communis | reverse complement strand
GTAGTCGGATTGCGGTTTGTCTCTTTTTCTTCAGACTCTTCAGGCGCTGTGGTTTGAGGTGTTTCTAACTCTTTTGCATCGGCCGTGTGCTTTATTTCGGTCGTTTCTGTCTCTATCTCTTCCTCTGTCGTGTCTGTCTTATCCTCTTTTTCTTCCATTTCATTTTCAAGTTTTTCGACATCGACGTTTATTGGCGGTGCTTCTGATGGTGGCGTGTCGTTGCTTGTTGTTTCAACTCCTTCGGTGATCACTTGGATTGGTTTCTCTTTAGATTCAAGTGCCTCTGTGTCGCTGTCTTCATTGTCTTTGGTTTCAAGCGTTTCTTCATCTTCTTCTGGCCCCTCTGATTCAAAGATATCGGTGGGCAATGCCATTTCCTGTAGTTCTATCAGGGTGGGCAAGTCGCTGAGATTTTTTAAATTAAAGTAGTCGAGAAAGCTGCGCGTGGTGCCATAGAGTGCTGGACGGCCTGGGCTGTCACGGTGGGCTAGTATTCTTATCCAATTGTAATCGAGTAGTCTTTTGATCAAGTCGGTACTGACACTGATGCCACGAATTTTCTCTATATCAGAGCGGGTAATCGGTTGGCGATAGGCAATGATGGCGATGGTTTCAAGTAGGGCACGGGAATAACGGGGGGCCCGTTCGGGTTGTAAGCGTTTTAACCAAGGTATCATGCTTTGTTGCGTTTGAAAGCGATAACCGCTGGCAATTTGCATGAGTTCTATGCCGCGTTCGCTATAGTCTTCACGCAATTCTCGTAAGGCGGCCCGAATGAGGCTACGTTCTGGTTGTTCGGGCCCTGTAAATAAGTCAACTAAATGATCAAGGGTTAAAGGCCTGTCTGCCGCAAAGAGGGCGGCTTCAATAATGAGTTTTAGAGGCGGCATTTGTTTCAGTTATCAGTTATCAGTTATGGAAATGGGGTAATTGAGAATTTTGAATTGGGATAGCCACGGAATGACACAGAAAGCACTGAATATTTCCGTGTTTTTCCGTGTTTTTCCGTGGCAAAATTCTTTTCAATTATACTTATGTTTTCAGATATACTCCAAAGGTAAAACCATTAATAATTAACCATTAACCATTAACTATTATCAATTAACATGAATGATTTTCAACCTAAATTGGCTTTGGGGCCGGTTCTGTATTATTGGTCGAAGGAGACTTTGCTTGACTTTTATGAACAGGTTGTTGAAACGCCTGTGGATATCATTTATTTAGGGGAGACGATTTGTTCTAAACGTAAATCGCTACGTACTGCTGATTGGTTGGATTTGGCACAGCGTTTGGCGGGGGCCGGTAAGGAGGTTGTGTTGTCTACTTTAACTTTATTGGAGGCGGAGTCGGAACTCAAAACGTTGCGCCGTTTGTGTGATAATGGCCAATTTATGGTGGAAGCGAATGATATGGCCGCGGTGTATCAGTTAGATGGGGCGGCCTTTGTGACAGGGCCTAGTGTTAATGTTTATAATACGCGCACTTTGACGCGGTTGGCGGATTTGGGGTTGCGTCGTTGGGTGTTGCCGGTAGAATTGTCGCGTGAGACGTTGGCCGATTTGCATAACAATCGGCCGGCTGCTGTGGAAACTGAGGTTTTCGTTTTTGGGCGTTTGCCTTTGGCTTATTCGGCACGCTGTTTTACGGCGCGAGCCTATAATTTGCCTAAGGATGATTGCCAGTATCGCTGTTTGGATGATCCTGATGGTTTAACGCTGTCTAGTCAGGAGGATCAGCCTTTTCTGACTTTAAATGGTATTCAAACGCAGTCTGCTCAAACTTATAATTTGTTGCCCGCTTTAGCTGAGATTAAGGCGATGGGTGTGCATGTGGTACGGATCAGCCCTCAGTCAAGGCATACGGATAAGGTGATTGATATTTTCTACCGTGGTTTGCAGGAACCGGAAAGTGTGACTGAAGGGATGACACATTTAGAACGTTTGATGCCGATGGGGGCTTGTGATGGGTATTGGTATGGTAACGCGGGTATA
The DNA here is from genome assembly GCA_035871815.2 of Candidatus Parabeggiatoa communis. Classification (GTDB taxonomy): domain Bacteria; phylum Pseudomonadota; class Gammaproteobacteria; order Beggiatoales; family Beggiatoaceae; genus Parabeggiatoa; species Parabeggiatoa communis. The sequence continues at coordinate 1,093 of JAYQWI020001218.1, read as the reverse complement.
GCGGATCAGGCTAAGGCATTGGCTATGGATTTGGAGTAGGGATGAGCAGATAGGCCTATCTGCCTTTAGAATATGTCGGGGCGAACCAACGTGTTCGCCCTTTTTAGCCTTTATGTTGATTTAAAACGGGTCATGGCTTGAATTTTGCCTACCTTTTCAAATAGATTGGTCATATTTTCTAAGCGTTTTAAAACGAAACTGAATTGTTCGTCTTCTGGTTCCAGCGCATCAAGAAAGTTTTTCACGTAAAGGCCGAGTTCGGTATCGCCCCCTAAGCGTAATCGGCGGTTGAAAAATAGGGTGTCGGCATCTTCACGGCGCGTGGCTAACAGGAGAAAGTCATAAGCTGTCCCTTCAATGGTGAGATCATGTGTCCGATAATGGTTACAAGCGACTAATTTTTGTCCTATTAAGGTTATGCGGAAGTTGAGCTTAGCGTCTTGTACCCGGATAAGTAATACTCTTTTTTGGAGAAAGTCTAATTCGCCTTCGCGCAATGTGTTGGCAAAGAGTCGATTGAGTACCGTGACGAGTGCGGTATTCGGTATCATGGACGGCATGAATTTCAAGGGTAGAGTCAATAGGCTTGGAATTTTGGGTAATTCATTGACTGTTGTTGTGTTCATGTTATTTTCCTTTCTGAGCATTTATAAAAAGCTTTCAACTGTCCACATCATTTTTGACGTAGCTAACAGCCTCAAAAAAACCAAAAAAAATAACGCAAAATACGCACGCAACGCCATTTTTTGCATGTTGGTTGTTAATAAATATCAAGTATACCATTTAATGGTTTATAATGGATTGTCTTTTAACCTAATCAGGAAATTTTTGATATGAAGAAAATACGCCAATTGGCGGTGACAGGTTTACTCGTTAGCACAGTGAGCTTATCTCTGCCATTACAGGCCGATATGGTTGGGCCTGTTGTTGATAATGGGGCAATCGCATCTGATTCTCAAGCCGCTTTGAGCAAGACGGCCAGTGCCACGAATAGCGCCTGTGATGGGAGTGTGGCTGAGGAGATGTTGTGTTTGACATTGCAACATCGTTTTAATGGTGGAGAGCCTATTCCGAGTGAGACAATCGCTATCCC
>JAYQWI020001217.1:0-2500 GCA_035871815.2 Candidatus Parabeggiatoa communis | reverse complement strand
TCTATTTTTTTCTTCAGTGGTCAACAAATCACATCCTGACACCCATTCAACAACTGATTGACATCACACAAAAGATGGCCGCTGGGGATTTTTCCCAGAGAATAGTCAAAAAATCACGAGATGAAATCGGACAACTCGGCACGGCTTTCAACAAAATGGCCGTTGATTTGCACAAATCAACTCAGAAACTGCTTGATGCGAAGGAACAGGCAGAACTGGCAAATCGGGCTAAAAGTGATTTTCTGGCGAATATGAGCCATGAAATCCGTACACCGATGAATGGAATTATTGGTTTGACGCACTTGGTGTTAAAAACGGAACTGACACCAGAACAACACGATTATCTCAGCCATATTGAATCTTCTTCTAAAGCTTTGCTTGGTATTCTGAATGATATTCTGGACTTTTCTAAAATTGAAGCCGGCATGTTGGATATGGAATCCGTTGATTTCTCTTTGGACACCGTGCTACACCATCTTTCTCGTTTGCTGGGCATGCGAATTGAAGAAAACGGTTTAGAATTGCTTTTGCTTATTGATAAAGCGGTTCCCCATTATTTAGTGGGCGATCCTTTGCGCTTGGGTCAAGTGCTGATCAACCTGACAACCAATGCCATCAAGTTTACGGAGCAAGGTGAAATTATTATTCAAATAGAAGTGAGCAATTTAGAACCTGAACAGATCACACTCCGTTTTTCAGTACAGGATACTGGAATGGGTATTTCAGAATCTGCGCTTTCCCAATTATTCAAGGCGTTTAGTCAAGCTGATAGCAGTATGACCCGCAAATTTGGGGGAACTGGACTTGGATTAGTGATTTGCAAACGCTTGGTGGAAATGATGGGTGGAAATATCTGGGTAGAATCAGAACTGGGTAAAGGTAGCACGTTCATTTTTACGGCTCAGTTTGGTCGTCAAGCGAAGGGCCCTAAAAGAATCTTCCAACTACCTGGCGAGTTACGGGGTATCAGGGCTTTGATTGTTGATGACAATGAAACCTCGCAAGCCATTTTGCAACAAGAATTAAGTCATTTATCCTTGCAAGTGACAACCGTTGATTCAGGTGAAGCCGCGCTGGCTGCCTTAGAAAACGCAGCGACACAAAAGCGGCCTTATGATTTAGTCTTTTTAGATTGGAAGATGCCGGGGATGAATGGAATAGAAACAGCGATACGCATCCAAGAAGCATCCCACTTACCTAAAGTGCATCTTATTATGATGACCGCTTTTCATCGGGAAGAGTTCTTAAAAGAGATCGATAAAGTCAATTTGGATGCGTTTTTAACTAAGCCGGTGACTCAATCTGTTTTATGTGACGCGATTAAGACTGCTTTTGGAAAAAATGTGGCTAAAACGTCACTGCCCTTAAAGAAAGAGGCTGCTGTGATTGCTGACATGACGGCTATCAAAGGGGCGCGGGTTCTGATCGTTGAAGATAATCGTATTAATCAACAAGTGATACAGAAAACGATGGAAAACGAGGGTTTCGTGGTGGATATTGCCAATAATGGCCTTGAAGCGGTGAAGCGGGTTGAGCAGGTTGATTTCGATGCGGTGTTGATGGATATGCAAATGCCGGAAATGGATGGTATTGAAGCCACTCAATTAATTAGAGAAAAGCCTCAACATCAGAATCTGCCCATCATCGCGATGACAGCGCATGCGATGAACGGTGTTCGGGAACAGTTGTTGGCAAAGGGCATGAACGACTATATCACTAAACCTTTTGATATTGATCAGCTATTCGATGTACTTGGAAAATGGATAGCACCGAAACCCAGGGCACAGACACCTGATTCTTTTCAAAATGAGCGTATACAGACTTTCCCACCTTCTCAAACAGATTTTGCTTTTGACGAGGCATTGAGTCGTTCTCAATTACCAGATAATCTGCCAGGCTTTGATCAGGTTGCGGGTTTGAAAAGAGTAGGGGGTAATCACCAGCTTTATCATAAATTGCTACGGACTTTTTACGAAGATTATCAGGATATTGTCAAGCAGATAAGCGATGCGTTACACAATAAAGCGTTCAAAACGGCCCAAGACTTAGCCCACAGCGTTAAGGGCACTGCGGGTAATCTGGGTGCCTATAAGTTATATAAGGCATCAAATAACCTCGAAAATACACTCATGGTAGGTGATGATATTGATTGGGTTCTGTTTCAACAATTTGAAGAAAGCGTAGCCGAGATCATGAAAACGCTTGTGGGCTTGAATGATTGATGAGGGATGGTGGGCAAGTGGGTGATTTGATTTGATATCAAAACGAACAATTTAAAAGGGTATGGTTATTAAGGATGACGACAGACTCTTAACTCATATCGTGCATTAAAATTGATGTTCTGCATATTATTAAGAATTGTTCGGGAAGCTAACTTATTAGACATTATACCGATTAAATTATAAGTGCTTGATTTCATTTATTTTCGCAAAATATGAATATTAATAAAATCTTGTGTTAAATCGGTATAATGTCTATTACTTTGGAATGGGCAATACCC
>JAYQWI020001216.1:0-5735 GCA_035871815.2 Candidatus Parabeggiatoa communis | reverse complement strand
CTTATAGTTATTGTGTTTGGCTTTAGAAAAAATGTTAATGCTCTTTCAACAATTCCTGACACCGTTGAATAGGTTGGTATTGCTTAAGCTTGGTTCGGCAATCCGACAAATCGCGACGTGTTGCTTCAGGGGTTCTATCAATTTCCATTGCAATATCCTTTATAGATAAAAAAGAATGGGAAATGGGTACTAATTATATTGTCACATTTCTCAAAAATCCCGTGACTCCCTTATTAAATTTGGAACGAAAAGCAAAATAAATTTGGAACGAAATTCGCGCTAAAGCAAAATAACATGTTTATATCGCAAATCCGTTGTACTAAGGTTTATGATGACACAAATCACAGCTGATTTGTTGCCCTTGTTTTAAAGTCACTGTGCGCCCTTCTACCTGAAGGGTTCGGTTGACGACGGCTTTTGATAAGGGGGTGCCTTCTAAATTGTTGCCATGACAGGCTTTGCAACCATTGGGATTACGTTCATAAAAGTCTTCATGTGCGTGATCGATCCAACGTGCGTCGTTGATATTATGTAGGCCATGTGGCCCGTTGATCGTCATGGGTAAACTGCCTGGGGTGTGGCAAGTGTGACACTCGATAATGCTGCCAATATGCCCTTGTAGTTGGGTAGCGGTTAAATTATCATTGGCTTGGGTATCGGGATTTGGCCAGATGGCATGAGGACTGCCATGACAACCTTCACAAGCGATTCCACCATGTCCTTTACTGTTACGGAATAGGGTATTTTGATTTTCGGCAAAGCGTCGATTGTTCGCGAGTAGTGGTGAAGCTGATTCATCACCTGTTCGATAAGTTTGCCGTAAACGGATGTTATCTTGATCCAATACGAGATCGTCGCCTGTCAGATGATTCACCGCATCCCCAGTATGACAGGATTGGCAACGGGGCAAGTCGATCCAGGGCCGACGTGTGCCACCGTCATTTTGGCCATCAAGACTGCCATTGACTTGTAAGGGGTATTCTCCGCCGACGGCTAACATGCCACCATGACAGTTTTCACAGGCGATATTTGCGCTTTTCATTGCGCCGCGTTGACATTGAGTCGTTTTGCCAGGATGGCATTGATAACAGGTTTCTTCTGTTGGCGCATTGGCCGGAAAAACGGGTGTACCTTGTGGTGTCTGCAATTCACCATGATATTCGTGCATGACTTGGGAGAAAGTGGGTAATTCTTGTTGTTTTCCTTGCGGCCCTTTTCCGGCTAAGTCTAAGGGGGGCGAGTAATGACAACTGGCACAGAGTACTGGGGTTTGCTGTTGTAATTGGGTATCATGTCGAATATCGTGCAAAATCAAAATGTTGAGTGAGCTTTGCACGTTTAAATCACCATCCGTTGCCCACGCAATAGTGGGATCATTGGCTGCCATTTCCCCGCTGCCATGGCATAAATTGCATTCTGTTTCTTGAGAAACGGGTACCACTATATCGGTTTCACCTAATAAATCCCCAGTTTGTTTGTCATAAGCACTGATCCGTAACATGGGATACGCATTGGTTCGCCCGGTATCATCTATCGGGGTAATCGGAATACCTTCGGCACTAAACCAGCCATGCTGGGTGTTGTAAGAAAGCGGCTGTGGGCCTGGATTGTGGGGATTATCGGCTGGCATATATAAACCCGTTAAGCCTTCACCGGGTTGTAAATCTGTCCCAAATAAGGCGGGGGCATATTGCCAAAAATCGGTTTTGTTGTTGAGGCTGCTCGAATTGATAGAATCTTGACGATCCATGACGGCAGAATAACGCAGATCAACGTCAGTGAGCAGTTGTGGTGAGCCATCGCTTTTGTGACTGACGACTTGAGCATTCACAACATTAAACGGGGGCAGGATGGAAAAAACGGAAAAGTTTTTGTCCATGCAATGCATACCTAAGTCGTTAAAGGCCAGCACTTTTACCTGACTGGTGGCACCGGTAGGAAGTGGTGTGGTGGAAGACGATGTTTCATCGTCATGTTCTGCGTTGTCCTCATCGCTATCATGGGTATCCTCCACAACGGAGTCATCACTAGAAGACGCTTCAGTGGAATCACTACCGCCACCACAGCCTGACAGGAGGGCTAAGAGCAACAGGATGGGTAAAGCTATTTTGTTCATTGTGGGTTGTTTCCTTTTAATGATTAAATAATGTTAAGCTTAACGTTGTCATCTTAAGCGAAACTTAACATCGTTAATTTGGTTGTGCTTACAGGGAATGAAAAATGAAAAATGAACAAATAATGATGATTTTCAAACGGGATTGTTTTACTTTGATTTGAACTGATAACTGATAACTGATAACTGATAACTGATATGTCGCATCACCATCATCATCATGCCGCTTCCAATATCAAAGTGGTTTTTTTTCTCAATTTGTCTTTTACCTTGTTGGAAATCGTGGGGGGAATATGGACTAACAGTGTGGCTATTTTGTCAGATGCGGTGCATGATTTGGGCGATTCGGTGGCATTGGGGCTGTCGTGGTATTTCGCTAATGTGAGTCAAAAAAAACGAGATAGTCACTTTTCGTATGGCTATAAACGTTTTTCACTGCTTGGCGCTTTGATCAGCAGTTTCATTTTATTAGTGGGTTCTACCCTGATTTTATTTGAAGCGATTCCGCGCCTTATTCATCCTGAAGCTGTCCATGTGAATGGCATGATTTTGTTAGCGATTTTGGGTGTTTTGGTGAATGGGGCAGCCGTGTTGAAACTACGGGGCGGAGAGACGCAAAATGAGCGGGTGGTGAGGCTGCATTTGCTGGAAGATGTGTTCGGCTGGTTCGCCGTATTGATTGCTGGGGTCGTGATGCTGTTTGTCAATTTACCGGTGTTGGATCCCATTTTGTCGGTGGGTATTACCCTTTATATTTTATGGCAAGTTTTTAAAAATCTGCGCGAAACCGTGAATGTCTTTTTGCAAGCGATTCCATCGAATATGAATGCGGAACAGTTGGAAGCCATACTGATCGAAAAACTGCCGATTCAATCTATTCACGATTGGCATTTATGGACAATGGATGGTGAATATCATGTGCTATCATGCCATGTGGTAGTCGCTGACAACCTGCCTTCAAAAGACATCATTGCTCTGAAAACACAAATCCGCACCTTACTCAAACAATATAATATACAACACTTGACAATTGAGGTTGAATACGAAAATGAGTGTTGTGAGTTAGTCAATTGTTGAAGTTTTTCATTACCAGACTCGTTAATCATAACGACAAGGATTGTTTATGAAGGGATGATATCGAGGTGATGATTCGGTTTTATCCTTTTTTATATACAATCCTTGTAGTTGGTTTTATATACAATCCTTGTAGTTGGTTTTAGATTGATAGCCGCTAAATGGATTATGATTTAATCAGTGACTTTGAATACAGATCAAGATAAAATGACACGCTAAAGTCTATATTTTTAAATGTGCTGTCAGGTAATAACAATGGAGGAGTTGAATGAAACATATCCTTTTTTTAGTGATTGGTATTTTTTTGCTCTTATTCGCTTTTTTTTACGAGCCGCTTTACGCCCTATTTCCGGGCCTTTTTGAACCGATTTACCAAGTTATCAAGGATATCGGTGCAGACATTTTCTATATCACTGGCGCTTTCGCCTTGATTATAGGCGTGTTTTCATGGCTACCGACATGGACAAGTCTCTTATTATTTATTGTGTTAGGGGTTGCAGGTGGTTATTATCTGATGGATAAGAATGTTTCCCTGAAAATAGATACTCAAAAGATTCTGTAAGGGTTTGCTGTTCCAAACAAGGCATCGTTAAACCGTCACCATTCCGGCCTCAGGGCCGGGTTTTATGGGTTGCGCTTGTTCTTCGTGCGGCTTGACACCGATTCACATCAATGATTCACTATTACATTAAGCAAAAGTAAATTGTTAGCTGGGAGTCTTATGTCTTGATCACCGTATATTTTTCACTGAATTCGGCAGTTGTACAATAAATATACTCCCTTTGCACCATTGACTTTCTACTTCAATGTAACCTCCCATCATCTGACAAAACTGTTGACAAATGGTTAGCCCTAACCCTGTCCCCCCATATTGACGAGTAGTTGAATTATCGGCTTGGTTAAAGGATTCAAAAATATCTTTTAATTTTTCCTTCGCAATTCCAATGCCGGTATCGGCGACTTTAAAAGTAAACCATTCTGGTGTGCGACTGACGCTTAAGGTAATGATGCCTTGTTTGGTAAATTTTCCTGCATTATGGAGTAAATTTTGTAGGATCTGTTGAACTTTAGTGGAATCCGCATACAGGGTACCAATATCGGAAGGACATATAATCTCCAAATGATTGTCTTCAAGTGCAGGTTGTGTCAAAGTCACAACCTCTTTAATTAACTGATTAACTTCAAACTCAGTAAGACTGAGATCCATTTTTTCCGCTTCTATTTTAGTAATATCCAATATATCACTGATAATGTTTAATAATTGCTTACCTGCTGTTTCAATATTTTCAAGACATGAAATAATTTCTTGATATTCCATCTCTTGTGCTTCTTCTCGCAGCATATCACTGTAACCAATAATAGCATTCAAGGGTGTGCGAAGTTCATGGCTCATGTTAGCTAAAAAGGTGCTTTTAGCACGGTTAGCCCTTTCCGCCATTGTTTTAGCTTGTTCAGCCGATTCTTTGGCAAGTCGTAGAGCGGTTTCCGCCTTTTTTTGCTCGGTGATGTCAGTCGCATTAGTCCAAATGAAAGGTTTATCGTTATGGGGAACAATCAAGCCAGACAATCTAACCGGTACGAGATATCCCTCTTTGTGAACATATTCTGTCTCAAAGGGCCCGTATCTTCCCGTCGTTTCCAATAATGCCAATTGTTTTTTCCCAACCCCTGTATACGGTATCAATTTCCAAAAATTGATTTTCAACGCTTCTTCCACAGAATAACCTATTATATTAGCGTATGCGGGATTGATGTCAACGAGGTTCCCATCCATTTGGCTTAACGCTAAACCAATAGGCGATTCTTTAATTAAGGTGCGAGTGTATGTCTCACTTTCACGTAATGCGGCTTCTATTCGTTTGCGTTCTTGTATTTCCTTATGTAATTGGCTGTTTTTTTCTTTTAGCTCATAAGTTCGTTTAGCGACTTCACTTTCGAGTATATCATGCATTTCCACTAATTGATTTTCAAACACATCACCATGTTCTGCAATCGTTTCCAGTGAAATTTCCAAATGTGTTTTTTCTTTCGACAACAGCGTCACTTGCTGGCGCAGTTCATTAACTTCTATCAGTAGTTGTGCCTTTGAAATTTGCTCTTGACCATTACACACTTCTAGCAATTGACGTTCAAACGCATCCTCATGTTCTGCAATCGCTTCCAGCGAAATTTCCAAATGATTTTTTTCTTTCGATAAAGTGGCCACTTTCTGGCGCAATCTATTTAATTCTAATAGCAATTGTGCATTTGATATTTGCTCTTTAAGCATAACCTCAATCTCTGAATGGTGCATATGCTAGCACTTGATTTCTTACTCAAACCTAATCAAAGTTACTTATTATGCAGTTTTAGACTAATCTATTTTAATACTTGACTTTTGAAATTATATCAAATATTATGAATATTGTCATCTGTTTGGATGACACCATGACGGTGTCATGGATATGAGGGGCTCTGCAAATCAGAGGTTGCAAATTCGCATCAAGATTAGGTTAATCTGGGTGTGAATTTTATTAGGCCTTGAGTCTAGGGACTTTTGACGAGCATC
>JAYQWI020001215.1:0-8085 GCA_035871815.2 Candidatus Parabeggiatoa communis | reverse complement strand
ACGCAAAAAATCCTGCTCCGAGGCCAGAGTTTAGAAGCGGGGGTTGATCCTGAATTGCTGCTACAAAAGTATCCAACCCAAGAAGTGTTGGGCAGTAACAATGATTGGCAACAAGACTCTCGTCATCCAGAAATCCCTGATTATCTGAAGCCCCTCAATGCGACGGATGCGGCTTTACTCCGAGATTTATCAGCCGATGGCTATTATACGGTTCAATTGAGTTCCAAAGGGGCTAATGCACTGGGTCTTCTCGAAGTGATAACGGTGCCACAAACGCCAACATCGGCAACCAAACTGTTTAATATCAGTACTCGTGCCTTAGTTCAAGGCGGCGCTTATGACATTATTGCCGGCTTTATCATTGAAGGCGAAGGCTTGCAAAAAGTGGTCATCAGAGGCACGGCCGTCGATACCGGCGTTGATCCCGTCTTGATTGTACAAGAGTTGGGGAAAACAGAGGTTATGGCCCAAAACGATAACTGGCTAGACGATCCACGGGCCTCTGAAATTCCCGCTCATTTGCAACTGAATAAAAAAACCGATGCGGCATTGCTGTTAAGCTTACCCAAAGGTGCTTACACGGTTATCCTCACTTCTCTTGGTGCCAAGAAATTGGGATTGATTGAAGTGGTTGCGGTTGATTAGCTAAAGGCTAATGGTAGAATGTTGATTGGGCGCTTTTTTTAACGCAAGAGACGCAAGAGGCGCAAGAGGCGCAAAAACGCACAATGTCTTTAGCGTCTTTAGCGTCAAAGCGTGTTTATTTCTCTTATCTGATAATTGGGACAATGGCCTTTTCTATCCCGGTGGGGTCGTTGTGGGTAGGTAAAATTATAATCATTTGATATCATCGGGGTATTTTTGTAATTTGTTTCTATCTTTAACTCACTTTGAGGAGAGTATCATGACAAGAAACATGGCTTTGATCGTGACAGGGGTCATGATCATTTTTTCTACGCCGCTATGGGCCGTGGGTGTAGAAGAAACTTTTGATAAGGGCCCTGGGGGATTCTTGGAAGATGAATCCTTTTCTGTATCGAACGGACGCTTTTTGTTTCAGGGTGATCGCTCGACGGGAAGTATTGGAAAAATCTGGGTGGGGGGGACTAATTCGGCAGGTTGGAATCCCAATCCAAATCACTCCAACTATTTCAAGGACTTTGATGTCTCAATGGAGGTGACTTGGGAAAGCGGAAACGATGAAGCGCCTTATGGGCTTTCGGTATGCATCCAGAAAAATAGTCTTGGCAGTCCTGACTCTATTTCGTTTGTGATAGATGGGGCTGGAAACAATGGCGCTTATAAGATTGTCAGAGTTCAAGAGGGTGAATCCACAAGCCTTGTTGATTGGACAGCCTCTTCTCATATTTTGCCTAACCAGGCTAATAAATTGTCTATCTTCAAAATAGGCAATTATTTCTCGTTCTCTATCAACGGTAACAGAGTCCAGAGATTGACAAACCTAGAGGGCTGTGCTGGTGGTGCTATTGCTCTGGAATCTTCAAAGTCAGTGGATGTTGCCTTTGATAATTTTCGCGTGATTCCTCTCATTGATGAAGATTTTAATAGCGATGCGGGTGGGTTTTCGGGTTCCAATTTTTTTTATGTCTCGAATAAACAACTGATTTATCGGGGTGATGGTTCGACAGGGGCACGTTCTGTGCCATGGGATGGCGGAGCGAATCCGGGTGGTTTGAGTCCCGATCCCACTGATTCCAACTATTTTGAAGAATTTGGTCTGTCAGTTGATGCCATTTGGCAAGGTGGAAATGGTGACGCGGGTTATGGCGTTTCAGTTTGTAACCATAAAAATAGCGCGGGCACTGTTGACTATGTGTTGTTCCTCATAGATGGACAGGGTGATAAGATGGGTTATTATATCAGTCGTGTTTTTAATGGGCAGCACAAGATATTGGTGGATTGGACAGCCAGTTCTCTGATTAAGTCTGGTGAGTCCAACAATTTGTCTATTATAAAGCTAGACGAGCGCTTTGTTTTTTCTATCAACAATACTGAAGTCCAAGAATTAACACTAGAAGACTGTGGGGGGAGTATCAATCTTGAAGCTTCAAGAGCGGTTGATGTTTCGTTTGACAACTTCTTTATCTTCGACATGTCTTCAAGTTCTGATGGTGGCGTAACCCCAGAACCTGAGAATCAAGCCCCTACAGCTAGTTTTACTGTTAGCCCCGAGTCTGGTGATGCCCCTTTGACGGTTGACTTAGATGCCGGTAACTCAAGAGATGAGGGCATGATTACGGGCTATGCATGGTCTAGTTCTGATGGGCAAACGGCTTCTGGTGAAAAAACAAACCTGACTTTCAACACGGCAGGCACGTATACGATTACCCTAACGGTCACTGACGATAAGGGGAAGACAAGCACTGCACAAAAAACGGTTGTGGTCAAAGCGGCACCGTGTACCTACCAGATTACACCAACCAGTCATACTCATAATGCTAATGCCGATACGGGCCATGTCACTGTGATACCTTCAGCGTCTAATTGTTCATGGTCGGCGCGTCGTAAAACGTCTTGGGTAAGTCTTACGGGTATAACCAGTGGAGAAGGTCAAGGCACGGTGAATTATGCCATTGAGGAGAATGAGACTTGTGAACTCAATCGTAAGGGGGAAGTGAGTATCGCCGGGCAAACTTTTACGATCAGTCAATTAGCGCCGGTTAATTGTCCCCCGATTCCTCGGTTCAGTGCCTTACCACAAGGGGGACAAATGATAACTGACAATCCACGTATTCCCCCTAACTTGACTGTTAAAGTTGATGCCCGTTTATCACAAGATCAGGGCGGCATTATTACCCATTATGCTTGGTCAACTTTTGATCAAGATGATAAACAACAAACGGCATCTGGTGGAACAGCCTCTTTCAAATTCACAAAAGAGGGGACTTATGAGATCACGCTTACCGTGACTGATGATCAGGGTGCTTCAGAACAAGTGACGAAGAAAATCACGGTTTATCCGCCAACGACCCGTTTGGTTAACCTGAGTACTCGTGCCAAGATCAACGGCGAGGCTGGTGATATCATTGCCGGTTTCATGCTCACAGGCGCTGGGACGCAACAAGTGATGCTCAGAGGGTCGAGCTTAGAACAGGGTGTGAATCCTGCTATATTGCTACAGAGACTGAATGGGGGAGAAATTGCGAGGAACGATGACTGGCAATCGGACTTTCGTCATAGTGAAATCACAGCGCATATGGCTGGCAAAAATGCAAGTGATGCGGCTTTAGTCAGGGATTTATCCGCGGGTAATTATACCGTGACATTGAGTTCTAATGCGACGAAAGGACTGGGCATAGTCGAAGTGGTGACACTTAATCCACTGGGCAAGACACAACAGCCGATCAAACTGTTTAATTTGAGTACTCGTGCCCAAATCCAAGGCGGTGCTTATGATATTATTTCTGGCTTTATTGTTGAGGGAGAGGGTGTGCAAAAAGTGGTTGTCAGAGGCAGTGCCCGAGAAGCCGGTGTTGATCCCATCTTGATTCTACGAGAGTTAGGCAAGGATGAAGTTATGGCACAAAACGATAGTTGGCAGGCTGATCCACTGGCATCGGCCATTCCTGCTCATTTGCAACTTGGACTTAAACCAAGCGATGCCGCTTTGTTGTTATATTTGCCGAAGGGGGCTTATACGGTTATCCTCACTTCTCTTGGTACCCAAAAATTGGGTTTGATTGAAGTGTTTGCGGTTGATTAGCGAATAGCTAATGGTAGAGCGTTGATTGGGTGCTTTTTTTTTACGCAAAAGGCGCAAGAGGCGCAAGAGGCGCAATTTACTGAGTGTCTTTAGCGTCTTTAGCGAAGAAATTGGGTTTGATTGAAGTTTCGAGGTTCAAATTTTTTCGCGCTCGAAAGGGCAGACACGTAGGGCTGCCTCTACAATACCCCGCGTATTCAGGGGCTTTCTGGGCGAACCAGCGTGTTCGCCCAGGATTAACTACTTCCGCGGTGTTCTAGCCTGTTCTTCCACTTGTTCCATGCTAATATGACGAACATCTTTGCCTTTAGCAAAATAAATCAAGTATTCGCAAATATTACAGGAATGAGCGGCAATCCGTTCCAAAGCGCGTGCCGACCACAATGTATTTAAGACAATCGGAATAGTGCGTGAATCTTCCATCATATAAGTTATCAACTGACGACTGATACTATCACATTCTTGATCGACTTTCTGATCTTCATGCATGACTTTCAAAGCCGTTTCAATATCAATACGCGCAAAGGCATCTAAGGCATCATGTAACATTTTTTGCACATGTTCTCCCAGATGACGAATCGCGATAAAATGACTTCCTTGAGCATCCAGTGGGATTTTTAAGGCCATGTGGGCAATACGTTCAGCTTGATCCCCAATTCTTTCCATATCTGGAATCGTTTTGATCACAGCCATAACCAAACGTAAATCACTGGCGGTTGGTTGGCGGAGAGCCAAAATGCGCGTACTTTCCTCATCAATCACGACTTCCAATGCATTTATTTTATAATCATTGGAATAGACTTGTTTAGCCAAGTCATGATCATTATTTATCAACGCAATAAGGGCATTAGTCACTTGCTCTTCGACTAAGCCCCCCATATTCAGAACTTGATTGCGTAATTCACGCAATTCTTTATTGAATTGTTGAGAAATATGGTGTTGTGTGAGTTCGTCTTCCATTTTCTTATAATTATCAATCAATTATCAATTGTAGGGTGGGCAATATGGTTGCCCACCTCAGTTAGATAGCAGTATTTTTGTTGCCCTGCACTCAGTTATCTATCCTTTTTTTACGGGCGCTTCGATTCCAAGGTTCGCATTGCCAAAAAAAGGATCATTATCAATCTCAATAGCAGCAAAATAAATTTGGAACGAAAATCTACCCATAGCGCCCAGTGATATAGTCTTCGGTTTGTTTTTGAATTGGATTGGTAAACAGTGTACTCGTATCACCAAATTCAATTAGCTGCCCTAAATACATAAAAGCCGTGTAGTCAGAAACACGAGCGGCTTGCTGCATGTTATGCGTGACAATCACAATCGTATAATCCGATTTCAATTGATGAATCAATTCTTCAATCTTCAGTGTCGAAATCGGATCAAGTGCCGAAGCTGGCTCATCTAATAATAAGACTTCTGGTTCAATAGCAATCGCTCTGGCAATCACTAACCGTTGTTGTTGCCCTCCCGATAAGCCTAGCGCATTATCATGCAGACGATCTTTGACTTCTTCCCATAAAGCAGCCCCTTTGAGGGACTTTTCCACCACTTCATCTAGGATGCGGCGGCTGTTAATGCCTTGTATACGCAAACCGTAAGCAACATTTTCGTAAATAGATTTAGGAAAGGGATTTGGTTTTTGAAAAACCATGCCCACCCGTCGTCGTAAATCAGCGGCATTCACATCGGGATCGTAAATATTTTCACCATCCAAAAGAATTTCGCCATTTATACGGGCGATATCGACTAAGTCATTCATGCGATTAAAGCAACGTAATAAAGTCGATTTACCACAACCGCTAGGCCCAATATAAGCGGTTACGCGCTTTTGCGGAATAAACATGTTAATATCAATTAAAGCCTGTTTATTGTCGTAATAGAGATTTAAGTTCTTGACTTCAAGGCAGATCGTTTCATCATCCCAATTAAGTGCCGTTTCCCCTCTACCTAACGAAGACATGTCAATAGCATGAGTGCGCGTGTTATTTTCAGTCATGGTATCCAGCCTTAGATTAATGAATATTTTTAACTTCACAAGTCACGAAATTCAAAACCTGATAATTCAAAACCAGATCGATTTATAGCCATCATTAAAAGATGGCCTTTTATATTCTAGCGTTATTATTTTACAAACTGATGACACTTTTTATAAAACATTATGGATAGTGAGACAATCTCACTATCAAAAGCGGGATCGATCTCACGCTTTTCGCTGCGGCGCAATTATTTTTAGCGTCTTAGCGCGAAGCGTGAGATTAAAAATACCTCACAGATTGAAATGATTTTTCTGAAAATCGATATCACCATTTTGCAAAACAACCACATTATATCGCTATTTAGATTAACACTTATGCATTATAAACGCCCAGAATCCATATTAGTCGTCATTTACACAAAAGCCGCTGAGATATTATTAATGCAACGTAGCGATGTGCCGACTTTTTGGCAATCCGTCACGGGCAGTTTACGTGAAGGCGAAACAGCGATTGAAGCCGCTAAGCGAGAAGTTTGGGAAGAAACGGGTTTAATAGCCGATCAAGCTATGCAAGATTGCCACCACCAAAATCGTTTTGAAATCAAACCCCCTTGGCGAGCGCGTTACGCGCCTGATGTGAGACACAACACGGAACATGTTTTTACCTTAGCCTTACCCAAGTCGCAAGTCATTCAACTGAATCCTAACGAACATACTTGTTATGACTGGTTAGCCCGTTTAGAGGCCTTAGAAAAAGTCACCTCTTACACCAATCGGGAAGCTATTTTGAAATATGTGCAATCCAAATAATCCTGTCAAGCCATTTTTAGAATATCAGTCTGATGTTTGGGCAAGCACAAGGGATTGCCCCTACAAACGCAAGATTTAACTTAACTGAGCTCATTTCTTCAATGACTCCTGAAATAGAAACTCAAATCAAGGGCTATTTGGCAGATGAAGCCAAGTTATATCAAAAAGAGAAACTCTGCCCACCGTATTGTCAAAAACGGCTAGAATATCAAGATCAAGAAACGTGGTTAATTGCTGCTATGGCCGATATATTAACCGTCAGCTTTACCGGGGTACCCATTAATTCCGTCGCCGTAGCAGTCATATTGGTGACAACAAAACGCTTGGCTCGGTTTTGTGAGTGTTCTAAATAATCTGATTTGAGAGGAGGAAAAAGACTATGGCAAACGTTTTTGATGTGGCAACATTGATTCTCTCTAAACAAGGGCCAATGCCAGCCATGAAATTACACAAGCTTGTCTATTATTGTCAAGTGTGGGCACTGGTTTGGGATGAAGAACCTTTGTTCAAGGAACCGATTAAAGCGTGGGTGAGTGGCCCTGTGGTTGAGGCACTTTATGAAGTTCATCAGGGCCAATTTAAAGTGGAAGCCGCAGATTTTCCAGGCAATCCCAAAGTGTTAAACGAGAACCAAAATAAGATTATTTCACTCGTATTAAAGGACTATGGTTCAAAACCTTCCAAATGGTTGAGTGATCTCACCCATCTTGAAACACCGTGGCGTGATGCTCGCAAAGGCTTGAGTGATGCTGAACGAGGTGACAGAGAAATCACTTGGGCGGCTATGGCTGAATATTATGAAAGTTTATTATCTGAAGAAGCTTAGGATAATGTCATGGCTAAAAAACGAAAATCACCGATAAAAACTGTTCAGATAAAAAATCCCTCTGAGCAGTGGAAAACGCAATTAGGAAAATTACCAAGTAGTGATATCGACAAACCGGTGTGGCAGTTTAGCCTATTAGATTGGGAAGGCCCTTGGGGATGGCGCGATGTCAAGGCAAACCAGTGGCAACAGATACTCCAAAAGTTAGGGCATTTTGAAACGAGAACATGGGCTGACATTAAAAGTGATGGAAATAATCACACAGTCCTTATTCAAAAAAACCCTAACTCAGAAGTCTTAAAGCGTCTGACTGAAATTCATTTGGATGATATTGAAGAATTATTTTCTTTGCGCCTATCTGGTAAAGAACGCCTATGGGGAATTTTAGATAACCACATTTTTAAAATCCTTTGGTGGGATCCGAATCATGAAGTATGGCCTTCAACTAAGAAACATACTTAAAGTTTTGTCCTATCCGTTATTAATATTTTCGTAATCCGTTGTACTCATTTTAATAAAAGAAACTTTATGAACCCCTTGATCTCAATACGATTGATGATGATGAGATTTGGGAAGCAAGAGTATAGACGCACTGCCGTGCGTCTCTACGCCCTAAAAATCTTCCCAGTCTTCATCTGAGGAATGGGGTAGTTTAGCAATGGGTTTGATAGCCGGTTGAGCCGATTGTTGAAATGGGGGGGGTGAAGTGGGGCCCGTGTTTTGAAAACGCTTCGCTGAGGCTATCATGTC
>JAYQWI020001214.1:0-3269 GCA_035871815.2 Candidatus Parabeggiatoa communis | reverse complement strand
CGTATTACTTAAGCAAGTAAGTACTAAGGCATAATTAATCGGGTATTTAGAAACCCAGTTTCTTGAATAAACTTTGTTTATTTTGTAAAAAATATAAGATTTTTTTTGATTTTGTGCTTTACTTAACAGGAGATATTTCATGTCGGAAAAACAAAAACCGATTTTTTTGGTGAGTACTGGAAGATGTGGCTCGACTTTTTTGTCCAATGCAATCAAGTCGCACCCCAAGTTTATTTCGATTGCCGAATTATTTGAACCAATCATCCCTGTGCCATTTTTGGATACCCGTCATATCATTTCTGGAAAAGATTTTTTTGATATGATTACCGTAAAAACAATGAAGGAAAGGGTAAAAATATGGCGAAACAGCAAAACGCGAGAATGTATTTTCTTGCCGGAAAAAGACAAAGACGTATCCCTTTTGTTGTGTTATACACTGCCCACTATCACAGAAAATCCACAGAAATTGTATGAAGTGGTGAAAAAGGAAATCGCTCAATTTTCGCCAGACACACCAGCGAACCACTTTATTCACTTATGTGAATTTCTCAAGAATGCTTTTAACAAAGAAATCTGGATTGAAAGGACCGGTGGTTCCTTGCCTCATATCAGGAATATTATACAATGTTGGCCGCACGCAAAAATCATACATTTTTATCGAGACGGACGACAAACGGCTTGTTCCATGCAGCGTCATCCTATTTTCAGAATGTTCACCATGAAAAAGCTAGGTATAGAATGGGATGTTGACTTTATCCCACCAATAGAAGAATGTGGTGCAATGTGGCAAGACTGGGTGCTCAATGCGGTTTCTGCTCTGAGTGCTTCATCGGTTGAACAACATGCTATTTCCTATGAGGATTTTTTTACGAAACCACAAGAGGTGCTGGAGAATTTATTGGCCTTCATCAGGGAAGAGGAGACACTAACGATAACCGACGATGACCGGGTATGGATGCGGAATGTGACAAATGGAATCAAGAGACCCAGAAATCACTGGGATTCGCTTTCAGACGGTGAAAAAGAAAGGTTATATAAATCATGCAAAGATGGGCTTTCGGCACTTGGTTACACAAATGAAATACCTATTTAGTAAACAGTGAACTTTCGTTCTGGGAAACGATCACGACGAGGATCTTATATGGTATTGTTAGGCGTAGAAGTATTGGTTGGTTTTTATGTTGGTTCAAAAACATTGGAAAAATACCGTGCGATTAAAGAGGAAAAAACGAAAGAGAAAAGCGTCCGTTTGAATACGTTTACGGTCGCTGCCCCTGAAGCAGAAGTCCGAAAAACCAACCAACCCATCAAAAAAGAGGGTTTAGAAGAGGCAGGAGCCAGTGTGGCTGAAGCTGAAAAAAAAGCCGATCATTATTTGAAGGTAAGCACTGCTTCTATAGGATTAGTTTCAATCAGTCATTTTTATTCGCCTTTAACGCTTTTAAGTCTTAGCGTTTTCAGTTATGCGAGTCTCCCAATCTATAAAAAGGTTGAAAATTCATCGTTTAAGGAACGACGTATCAACAATGATTTGCTTAATGCTATCGTCAATTTTACTTGTGTAGCTACCGGACAATATTTTGTTGCCGCTTTAGCTGCTTTTGTTTACCATTTTGGCGGAAAAACGCTGGCAAAAGCCCAAGGTAAATCGAAGGAAATACTGACACACGTTTTTGAGCTACAGCCCCGTTCAGCATGGGTTTTAAGAGATAATGTTGATGTCAACGTGCCACTGGAAACTGTTCACGTCAATGACATCGTTGTTGTGAACACCTCAGAAGTTGTGCCGATAGATGGTGTCATCATCGACGGGCAAAGCATGATTGATCAACATGTTTTGACTGGAGAATTTCAACCCGTCGAAAAGAGTAAAGGAGATAAAGTGTTCGCTTCAACAATGCTCGTCGCTGGCAAGATTTTGGTTAAGGTTGAACAGGCTGGAGAAGAAACCACTATTTCTAAAATCGCTCAAATGTTGCGCCACACAACCGATTTCAAAAGCAAAGCACAACTGAAAGGAGAAACATGGGCTGATCAAATGGCTATACCCTTATTAAGTATAGGTTTAGTCACCGTTCCTTTTGTCGGTCTTTATGGCACAGCCGCTATTCTGAATAGTAGCCCTGGTAATCGTATTAGAATATTAGCGCCGCTTGAGACGCTTTCTCATCTCAATCTGGCCTCTCGTCAGGGTATTCTCATTAAAGATGGACGTGCCCTTGAAGTGTTGATGAAAGTAGATACCATACTCTTTGATAAAACCGGAACTTTAACAGAGGAACAACCCAAAGTGGGTAAAATCGTTGTTTGTGGCAACTATACAAAAAACGACATTTTAAAATATGCAGGGGCTGCCGAACGTAAAATGACGCACCCGATAGCTCAAGCTATTTTAAAAAAAGCTCAAGAGTCCGACTTGATATTACCCGACATAGATGACTCCAAATACCAACTGGGCTATGGTATCACAGTCAGCATTGAGGGCAAAATTATCAGGGTGGGAAGTGCCCGCTTTATGAGAAATGAAGGCTTTATGCTATCTGATAAAATAGCGAAAGCGATGACAAATGCACATAACGAAGGACATTCTCTTGTGATAGTTGCCATTGATGATGACATTGGGGGTGTTATCGAAATACAGCCTTCTGTGCGTCCAGAAGTGAAAAATATTATCAGTGGATTGCGGAAACAGGGTCTTCAACATCTGGCTATTGTTTCAGGAGATCATCAACAACCCACCCAAAAATTGGCGGAAGAATTGGGCATGGATGATTTTTTTTATGATGTTCTACCAGAACATAAAGCCAATATTGTTGAACAACTTCAGAAAAAAGGTAGAATAGTTTGTTTTATCGGGGATGGTGTTAATGATACTATTGCCATGAAAAAGGCAAATGTTTCTATTTCGTTAAGAGGTGCTACATCTATTGCGACAGATACTGCACAAGTGGTTTTAATGGATGGCACCTTATTTCACCTTTGCACACTCTTTGACATTTCAAAAAGTTTGGATAGTTATTTGCGAAAAATGCTGGCTATTACTTTTTTCCCTGTCGCTCTTATCTTTGGAGGTGCTTTTATATTACATTTCGGAGTTCTGACATCAATTATTATAAATAATGCAGGTTTGGCTGCTGGAATAGGCTACTTAACGTTACCAAGAAAAATTGAAAACGTCATTCCCTAATCTATATTGCCTTGGAAAATCAACAATTGATGGGCATTATTCTTTAATAATAGGGGACAGATCACATTTATTCTCAAAATCA
>JAYQWI020001213.1:0-24307 GCA_035871815.2 Candidatus Parabeggiatoa communis | reverse complement strand
TATCGAACAAGTGAAAATCGGTAAAAATGATTGCAAATAACTCACGGTAACTCGCATATTGGGTTCTATCAATTAGCTCAGAATTCAAATCCACAGAACCGGCGGTTGGATAATACAAGCCGGTCAACAATTTCAACAAAGTGGATTTACCGCTGCCATTACCGCCTACAATAAACAGCATTTCCCCTTTTTGAACCGAAAGAGTAATGGGACCGATAGAAAACAAAGACTTACCCTGCTTATCCGGATAAGAGAAAGTCGCTTTATCAAGCTGAATTTCGTTGAAATCAGACCCCATCGATTGTTGTTGAGAATAAATGTCAATGATAACCCCATCCAGTTGTGTTTCGAGTTCAGTTAAGTTTTCTAAAGCCACATTGCTTTGGGATACGGTTGGTAAAGAGGACACTAGCATGCTTATTGGTCCAATAATAAATAGAATCGTCGTCGATATTTTGTAGATTTCATCGACATGACTGGCGTGGAACGTGGGTACAATAAAGACCAAAATCGCCAATAACAGATAAAAAAACATCCGAGAAAACATCAAGGTGGTGACTTGTTGTAAACCCACATTGACCTTAAGTCTTTCGGTTTCTTGAGAAAGTGTGTCGATATGATCGAATAAATCATCACTTTTTTGACGGTTCATTTTGAGTTCTTTAAAACCGTCTAACAGATGACTGAAATACTCGAAAAATTTCGCCTCCTTTTGGGTAGCGAGATGGAGTTGTTTTGAAATCGTTTTCGCATAAAACAAATAGACAGAGACAGCAAGACTAATAAATACGATAGTCATTAAAAAGCTGATGGGAGATAACCAAGCCAGATACAGAAAACTAAAAACCAGCACCATCCCCGATTGAGCCGCGGTGATCAGAAGCAGTCCCGATTGAGAAATAATGTTACTATCTTGGGTGAGTCGCGTGTATATTTCACCCCGTTCGCTATTTTCGATGAAATGCAATTCTGCCGAGCGAATTTTATCCGCAATTCTCACTCGGACTTTGCGAATGAACTTTTCAATCGCAATCACGGTTTGAGAAAGGGCGTACCTTTGGGTATAAACATATAAAACAAAAGTAGTGAGATAAAGCAAAAAGTATTGTGCCTCGATGTCATTATTTGAAATCATTTCAGCCGCAGAATTGATGATAGCTAATATAGCCGCATTAGCCAAACCGGATAAGGCCGTCATAAACACAATTTGACTGGTTGGCGCATCGTATTCTTCCAGATATTTGAGTATTTTCATAATAATGTCTTGACAATAATAATTTTATTGGTCAGTTAATAAACCATTGTGAATGGTAATAATAAAATAATGAATCAGGTTATCAAACCTCCAAGGTTATGAAAACCTCGGAGATATTAATTCTTATTTTTGGTAGTGCCCCACTTCGTCGTGATAGGAGAAAAAGAAAAACCACCCGCCTGTCGTTCTTCGATACTTTCTTATACCGCTTTTTTGTTTAGTGAATAAGCGAGTATTTGATTTGGATTGGATTTGCGATATACTATTGGCAGTATCTATTGATAACTATAATGGATAAATAAAAATGACTTTTAGCATTGTTAAAGCTGAAATACAAGACGTTGAAAAATTAGCACCTCTTTTCGAGGGATATAGGCACTTTTACAAGCAAGAACATAATTTAGAGGGTGCCCAAAAATTCTTGCGGGAAAGGTTAAGTCAAAATGAATCAGTCATATTTATTGCTAAGGAATCAGACAATAATGATTTTTTAGGATTTGTGCAATTATATCCTTCATTTATTTCAGTCAGGATGCAACGCCTTTGGATTTTGAACGACTTATTTGTTGCGGAAAAAAGCCGCAAAAAGGGTGTTGCTAGTGCGCTTATGAAAGCGGCTGAAAATTTCGCTAAAGAAGAGGGTGCGAGTAGATTAGTTCTTCAAACAACGAGTGATAACCGTATTGCACAAAGACTTTATGAAGCAATTGGATATCAAAAAGACCCAAATATACGTTATGTGCTTAATTTATCTTGAGAGTGTAACCTCAATCTAATGTCATTGTAGAGTGTGTAGTGCTTTGCTCTACATACCCCGTCCAGCAAACAAATTGACAAAACGATGACTAAGGCTGCAAAAACTTATCTGGACAACTATAGTTTATTTAGCCGAAAAAGAAAAACCACCCGCCTGTAGTTCTTCAATACTTTCTTTTACCGCATTAATGTAATGTTCAAGTTCTTCATCGGTATGTGCCGTTGATAAAAAACAAGACCGCCCTTCCCATATATAAAAGCCCTTTTCGATGAGATGATAGTAGAGTAACTCCATTTCAAGCGGAATTCGTTTCTCAAATATCGGGCCCTCAATCCTCGGATGAAAAAAACCGAATCCTGATGCAAAATGCACCATTCTAAGGGGAAACGCATGTTGTCCAAAATACGTATTGAGTCGGTTGGCTAACTGTGAGGTGCGTTCATTCAACTGTTCTTGTAAGGTAGGGCCTTGCTGTTTTAAATGTTTAAGTACGGCACGAGCCGCCACCATTGCTAATGGATGTTTACAGAAAGTTCCCGCGTAAAAGGTCCGTTTGACTTCAGGAGATGACGCATCCCCATATTGCCACATACCACCATCAATTCGGTCCATGTAATTAGCCTTGCCAGTCACAAGACCTATTGGCATCCCGCCACCGACGATTTTGCCATAAGTGACAATATCCGCCTCCACCCCAAACAAAGCTTGTACCCCCCCTAAGTGAGCACGAAAACCCGTCAGGACTTCATCGAAAATTAAGGCAATACCTGATGCTGTCGTTATTTCTCTCAGTTCATGGAGAAAGGCTTTAGGCTGTATAGTCGGATTGCGGGATTGCACGGGTTCAACCAGAACCGCTGCCAATTCATGGGCGTGCGCCTTTATAGTGCTTAGGGCTTCGGGCGTACCATAAGGTAAAACCAAACTTTCTTCGACCGTCTTTTTTAAGACCCCTGGTTGTAAAGGAATTCCCCTAAAATCCTCACCTGGAACCACTAACATAGCATCAGAGTGACCATGATAAGAGTTAGCAAATAAAGCAATTTTGTCACGACCCGTTGCAGCACGCGCTATACGCACGGCGGTCATCACAGCCTCAGTGCCGGAATTACAAAAAGTCACGCGAGGCATTCCCGTCAATTCACTGATTAACTCTGCCACTTCACCAGCAAGGTCCGATTGTGGTCCTAGCTGTATCCCCCGCTTTAACTGTTCTTCTAGTGCAGCAGTAATGAAATCAGGTTGATGGCCCAACAAATTCACGCCAAAACCCATTGAGAAATCAACGTATTCATTTCCATCAAGGTCCCAAATTTTAGACCCCTGAGAAGATTGGCCGATGATGGGATAGCACATTTCTTTGGTTTCCATACGTATGAACATCCCTCTAAAATCTGCTAGAGGCAAACGATAAGTTTGCTGATATTGTTTTGATTTTTGGGTACGCTGAGTATAACGGGCAATAAGGGCATCCAGATGACTTCGTTGCGCTGGAATCAGTTTAACTTCTTGCATAATCAAATCTCCTTTACATTTATATGTAATGAGTTGTTTAATGGAGTCCAAAGCTTTAGCTTTAGAACAGTCCAAAGCTAAAGCTTTGGACTCCAGCTTACTGTGGGCGAGCTAAAAAACCGCTACTCCAAAAATATGAAAAATAGATACCAAATAAATCGGTATCAACAACGGGACAAACAATATCAGTGTCGGCTAATCCTTCCAGTGTATTTTGGCACTCAAATTGTGGGACTTTGGTTTGGGATAATCTGTTATCAGAATTTTGAGGAAAGAGAGATAACAACGGATACAAAACATTTTCTTGATGATGGTTCAGTTCAGTTCGCCATTGCTCGTATGCCGTTTCCTCAAGTGAATAGCCCAAAGAACGAATCCAATGAACCAAATAACTTAATAGGATAGGATGGGGATTAACCAAATGAAAAGTTTTTCCTAAGTCGGTTTGTTGCGATATATGAATAATAGCACGGCTTGCATAATCCACCGGAATGATGTTTTCTTTCTTATCATCCAAAATAGGGGGAACCTTTCCCAGTTGAATGTAGCCCTTGATGGCTAGGTTGAGAAAATCATTGGGATTAGATATTCCGGTTTGGCTATCTCCCCCGATTCTGGTCGCTCGATAGATACAGACCGGAAGCCCTCGAACCCCCGCCTCTCTCACTAAATTTTCAGCCACCCATTTGCTCTGAACGTAACCACTTTCAATAACTTGACTCGCATCCAGAAAATCGGATTCTCTCGCTATCTTGACCTGAGTATCAGTATCTACATTAGCTTTGGAAAAGAGTACCCCGGCGGTTGAGATAAAATGCACCGGCTTGGGTTTGATCCGGCTAGCCAATCTCAGAACTTCCTGTGTACCGATAACATTAGCGGCCTTTAGTACCGAGTATGGGTAAATATGATTAACCCATGCACCGTTATGATAAATCATGTCAATTTGATCAGCAAGATGACGAAACTGTGGTTCGGGTATCCCTAACAGTGGTTCAGACAAATCACCGATAATTGGAATGATTCGGGAATGGAAAGTTTCATTCCAAAGCGAATAAG
This sequence comes from Candidatus Parabeggiatoa communis, assembly GCA_035871815.2. Lineage (GTDB taxonomy): Bacteria > Pseudomonadota > Gammaproteobacteria > Beggiatoales > Beggiatoaceae > Parabeggiatoa > Parabeggiatoa communis. The sequence continues at coordinate 19,721 of JAYQWI020001213.1, read as the reverse complement.
ATTCCAGTGTCCTTTTGAGCCTTTTTTTGCCTTCAGCAACACTAGAAGAACGGACTAAACAATAGACGTTCGCCCTTGTTTGCATAAGGAGTTCATAAAGTAAATAAGTACCCAAAAAGCCAGTTGCTCCCGTCAAGAAGATAGAACTAGGTTTTGTAAAAACCTCAACTGAAATCTTAGGAGGTTGAATAGTGATATCCAATACTGCCTCAGCAGTCAAATCGATAATCGTCTTCGTGTCAACCATTTCCGCTTGACGGCTCATATCAATCATTTTAGCAATTCCTGCAACAGTAGGTGACTGAAATAGGTGATGCAATGGGAGATTGACCAAGAAGGTTTCACATATCCGTGACATGAGTTGCGTGGCAAGCAAAGAATGGCCCCCAAGTTCAAAAAAATTGTCGTGAATTCCCACTCTTTCTATACCCAAAACATTCGACCAGATATTGGCCAATAGTTTTTCCTCAGGGGTTTGAGGTGCTACAAAAGTATCCGTTGAAAGCTTTAAACTTTTCACTGAGAACTCAGAAAGAGCACGACGATCTACCTTGCCATTGGGCGTTAAAGGTATGGCCTCTAACATCACAAACGCGGACGGTACCATATACGCGGGTAATTGCTCTTGTAGAAATTGGCGCAGTTGTGGTACTAGCTGCCGATTTAATTTCTGATGCAACGGATTATTGGCGTAGTGATGCCAAGGTTTTGTAGGAGAAAGGGGATCGCTCCAAGGGGATCGCTCCAAGAACCCTTGTCCCTTATCCAAGCCAGCGCGCGATTTGAACAACACGTCATAGCAGCCATCGGTACTGGTGTTTGCCCAACTGATCTCAACATCATAAGGTAAGTCATCCCTGATTTGCCATAATTTTTCAGGCTCTATGCCAATAGATTGACGTTTTGACAAGACTTTCCGCAGTTGGCTCACCGTTTCCGTCGCTACCGCGTTGTCTAGCCATTCTAATATCTTGGTTTCATTTTCAAGACGCACATTAGGTACACCTCTTAGTCCAAGGCATTGGGGCTGGGTTTCTATCAGTTGTTGACGTAAAGTTGACAAGGTTAGTTTTTGCGTCTGCCACTCTATCCATTCTAAACAAGGCATTTCTATTGTTTCTGCCTCCTCATTTCCAACTTGGAGAATCACATCATAGCGAAATCGTGTCAATTCATTGTGATAATGCCCCTGTTTTGGTTGAATTTTCAAATGGGTAACACGAGGATTGTGCTGTTTGATAGCCATGAAGAAAGTCGGATCAATGATCAGTTCTTCTTCTTGCATCAGGCGTTGTTGCACACGTTGCTGTAACTTTAATCGCGTGAATGAATCTGGAGCCTGATGGAATTGCACTGACGCATGATAAGCCTTTAACAGCGGCAAACTGCGGACATCACCAACGAAAATAGTTCCCCCCGGTTTGACGGCATTGATAGCCTTGTCTAACACATCTAATAAATAGGTGACGTTGGGAAAATACTGGATGACTGAATTAAGAATGATGGTATCAAAACTGTCCGGTTCAATATGATTAAAATCATCGGCTTTTCGATTGAAAACAGCAATATGAGCTAAATTATCGACCGTTTGTTTCAATTGCTCAACCTGTTGCAATACCGCCGGGGAAAAGTCCGTTCCCCAATATTGGGTACAATGGGGGGCAATGCGTGATAATAACAATCCCGTACCGCAACCAATCTCTAGCACCCTGTTGGGTTGCAGAGACAAGATTAAATTGACGGTGGCATCCACCCATTCATGCATTTCTGCTTCTGGAATAGCTAAACCCGTATAGCTACTTCGCCAACCAGCGAGGTTGAATGTCAGTTCTTGAACCGTGGTAGATTGATTATAATTCTCATCCCAAACATGCTCCCATTGTGAAAGCTGTTCAACATTTGAGTTTCGGATCGCATCGTCAAGTATTTGAAGTTCAGTGTTTAGATCAGAAACGATGTATGCGATAAGACGCTGATCGCCGGGTTGCTCCTCTGAAGAAGTAACCACAGCTTCCTGTACTAAAGCATGTTGGTTTAGCACGGCTTCAATTTCCCCCAATTCAATGCGGAAGCCACGAAGCTTAACTTGGTTATCAAGGCGGCCCATGTATTCAATTTTACCATCAGGGAGATAACGGGCTAAATCTCCCGTTTTGTACAAACGTGATTCTGGTTCATCACTGAAGGGATTTTTGATAAATTTGGCCGTGGTTAAATCAGGACGGTTGAGATAGCCGCGAGCAAGGCCGGCACCGCCAATATGTAATTCGCCGGACACACCGATAGGGAGCGGTTGTAAATGGTGATCTAAAATGTAGATTTGAGTGTTGGCGATGGGACGGCCTATAGATTCTACGCTATCAAACGTCAAAGCTGAGGACGCAGCAACTGGATAACGGGTTGACCAAACGGTGGTTTCAGTGGGACCGTACAAATTCCAAACTTCTGCTCCTCTATCGTTCAACTGATGAGCCAGTTCAGAGGCTAAGGCTTCACCGCCAACCAGAATTTTTAGAAAAGGACTACCTGCCCATTTCGCTGTTAAAAGCATACGCCAAGTCGCCGGGGTAGCCTGCATCACGGTGATACTTTCATTCATCAATCTGTTTAACAACTGTGCGCCATCAGAAGCGATTTCACGGCTAACTAACACGATTTTGGCACCCACCATCAATGGTAGGTAAAGCTCCAGTACGGCAATATCAAAAGATATCGTTGTGACGGCTAACAAAATATCTTGATGGGTCAATCCCGGGGTGTGCCGCATGGCACTTAAGAAATTGATGATTGATTGGTGATCAATTTGAACGCCTTTAGGTTTGCCGGTTGAGCCTGATGTATAAATCACATAAGCCAAGTTCTTTGGGCCGACATCATTGTTCGGATTTTCTTGACTGGCTTTTGAAATGATTTCCCAGTCGGTATCCAAACATAATATTTGTGCTTTTGGCTCTGGCAAATTGGCTTTTAATTTTTCTTGAGTCAACAACAGCAATACTTGTGAATCTTCTAGCATAAAGGCAAGCCGCTCTTGAGGATAACTGGGATCTAATGGCACGTAAGCCCCTCCCGCTTTGAGAATACCTAACAATCCGATCAGCATCTCAATGGAACGTTCAATATAGATACCCACCAAGACTTCGGGTTTGACCCATAATGTTTGGAGATAATGGGCCAGTTGATTGGCTTTTTGATTTAATTCGACATAACTCAAATGTTGGCCTTCAAACTCGACCGCAATGGCTGCCGGCGTGCATTCCACTTGTGCCTCAAATAACTGATGAATACATTGATTTTGAGGATAATCAGCGCGGGTGTTGTTCCACTCACTCAACAGCTTTTGCTGTTCTGACAAGGATAACAGTGAGTGATGTTCGTAGGGTGCAGACTGTTCACTTGCCATTGCCGTCAATGCTTCGGTGTAATAACCACTGATGGCTATGACTTGTTCTTCACTTAATTCGCCGGCATCGTAAGCAAGCGTTAAATTGACTTGTTTAGATATCAAGTCTAAACTAAAATTTGTTAATAAAGTGAAGTTAGTCCGTTCAAAAGTTTGTTTTCCTAATGGCTCGATCTCTTTAAGTCCCAAAACACCTTGGTAAACATGAAAATGGGTAAAGTTAAACGCGGTTTCAAATAACGCTTGTCCACCCAGCATCCGTTGTATTTCAGCTAACGGAAAGCGTCGATAGGGTAGCGCGGCTCGTTCGGCCTTGAAGGTTTGCTGCACCAATTCTATCCAAGTGCCTCCTTGTAAATTTAAACGAAAAGGTAACGTGTTGAGGAAAAGTCCTAACACCCTTTCACCATCTGTCTCTTCGAGTCGGCCATTTCCGACTAAGCCGGTCAAAATGTCAGTTTGGTTGCCTAGAACACTTAACACTTTCAGATGGGCCGCTAACAGAACACTTTTAATCGGAACATTCGCTGTTCTTGCTAACTGTTTTAAACCATTAGAAATCTCCGTAGACAGAGGGACTTCTAACACCCCCGTTTGTCCCATTTGAGGAGTCCAATAAGAGTTTGGCCAGCGAGGCAGTTCCAACTTCGTGAAGTCGTTGAGGGTTTCAAGCCAATATTGCCGAGCGGCATCCGATTCAAGGGTTAATCGTTCTAACGCAATAAAGTCACGAAAAGTTATGCTCGGCGGTGGTTGGATAGCAATTTCTCGACCTAACTGGGATAAATAATGTTGAAATAATTCCGTGATCAATGATGCCACACTCCAGCCATCAACAATGGCGTGGTGTTCTGTCCAAGTCAATTGAAACGTTTCTTGACAGCGTTGATGAATATGAAAGCGCAGCAGAGGTGGAAACGACCAATCAAAATTGTGTTTCTTTTCAGTTTCAAACCAAGCATCCAAGATTTTATCTTGTTCTTTAGTCGATAAATCACATAAATTTTCGACTTTTAGTGGAATTGGAATCGTTTTATGGACAAACTGTAACGGTTCACTGTAGTTGTTCAGTTGAAAGGAAGTACGTAACACAGGATGACGACTAACCAGTTCTTGTATTGATATCCGAAATTTGGATTCATCAAAAGGAAAGCGGAGATGGACACTACTCACATTATGGTACATTGAGGAATCCGAACTATACTCACTGTGGAAGAGCATTCCGGCTTGAAGTGCTGCTAGTGGATAAGCATCTTCTATATCGTCAGGCAGTTTCAGGCGTTCATCCCTAGAAATTAGGCTAAATGCGGTAGTGGTTGGGGTAGCTAAAGAACTGTCTTCTGCCTGACGGATTGAACGTGTCAGTTCGTAGATGGTTTGATGTTGAAAAAATTGCGCGAGCGAAAAATTCAAGCCCATTTCTTTGGCTTTAGCAAGAATCTGAATACTCCGAATTGAATCACCACCCAATTCAAAGAAATTATCGTAGATACCCACTTGTTCAAGATTAAGTACGGTTGCCCAAATATCTGTTAACAATTCTTCTTCTAGGGTGCGAGGTGCCACAAAAGCAGCGGCTAATTCTGGTCGTGCTGAGTCTGGCGACGGGAGAGCACGGTAGTCTATTTTGCCATGAGCCGTCAATGGCAGCGTGTCTAACATAACAAAAGTGGCTGGCACCATGTAATCTGGCAGCTTGTCTTTTAGGAAATGACGCAATTCATTGGTGTTGATCTCTGATTCTTGATTTTGAACCACATACGCGACTAGGTATTTGTGGTTGTCAGAATCCTCGTGGACTGTGACTATTGTTTCTCGCACTGCGGCGTGTTGCATTAAAATGGCTTCGATTTCGCCAAGTTCTATACGAAAACCCCGAATTTTGACTTGATTATCAATGCGTCCCAGATATTCAATATGACCATCAGGTAAGTAGCGAGCTAAATCACCGGTTTTGTACAAACGTGAACTAGGTTCATCACCGAATGGATTGGGGATAAATCTTTCTTGAGTTAAGTCAGAACGATTGAGATAGCCTCTGGCAAGTCCGGCACCGCCAATATACAATTCACCTGGAACACCGATAGGCTGTAATTGGAAATAAGGATCGAGGAGGTAAACTTGTAAATCAGGAATCGGCAAACCAATGACACTCCCGTGGCTGTTTAAGTCAGCCAGAGTCAAGGGGCGATAAGTGACATGCACCGTGGTTTCGGTAATACCATACATATTGATTAATTGGGGTTTATTATCACCGTGTCGCTCAAACCAAGGTTTTAGGCTTTTGCATTCTAGGGCTTCACCACCAAAAATGACGAGTCGCAAATTCAAATCTTTCTTGATTTCAACACGCTCTTCGGCTTGAATCAGTTGACGAAAAGCTGAAGGAGTTTGGTTAAGAACCGTGACATGCTGCGTACCGAGTAAGTCATAAAAAGCATCTGGTGAGCGGCTCATCCAGTAAGGCACTACCAGCAAACGTCCGCCATAGAGTAGGGCACCCCACAGTTCCCAGACTGAAAAATCAAAGGCATAAGAGTGGAACAGTGTCCAAACGTCTTGTTCATTAAAGTGAAACCACGCCTCGGTGGCCGCAAATAAACGAGTGACATTAGAGTGAAGCACTAAAACACCTTTGGGCTTTCCGGTCGAGCCTGATGTATAAATCACATAAGCCACATTTTCGGGTTTGATCTCACTCACCGGATTATCGGAACAAACCTGAGAAATGACACGCCACTCAGTATCAAGACAAACAATGCGAGGTCGGATTGACTGAGGTAGTTCTGCGACTAATTTATCGACCGTTAACAGTACCGAAACGAAGGCATCTTCTAACATAAAAGCGAGCCGATCTTGAGTGTAACTCGGGTCTAATGGTACATAAGCCCCGCCTGCTTTGAGAATACCCAATAATCCTATCACCATCTCAAGGGAACGCTCGACACAAATACCCACCAGCACTTCAGCTTTAACACCTAAGGTTTGTAGGTAATGGGCTAATTGATTGGCTTTGGTGTTTAATTCGCCGTAAGTGAGTTGTTGGTTTTCAAATACCACAGCTATGGCATCTGGGCTTTTTTCGACTTGGGCTTCAAACAACTGATGAATACAGTGGTCTTGAGGATAGGCCACGGCCGTGTTGTTCCATGCCCTCAGTTGTTGGTATTCTGGCTTGGTGAGTAAGGGTAATTCGTGTATCGGTTGTTGGGGGTTTTCTACAATCCCAACCAGCAAGGTTTGGAAATGGCCCACCATGCGTTCTATCGTTGCACGTTCAAACAAGTCAGTGTTGTATTCAAAGCTGCCACGGAGCCCTTGTGCGGTTTCCGTCATGGAGAGGGTGAGATCAAACTTGGCGGTGACGTGTTCCCTTGGAAAAGGACTTATACTCAGATTTGCTAATGCCAATTTTTCTGTTGGCGTATTTTGGAGGACAAACACCACTTGGAACAGCGGCGTATGACTGAGGTTGCGTTCTGGTTGTAGCACTTCCACCAATTGTTCAAATGGTACATCTTGGTGAGCATACGCATCCAGGCAAACTTGTCTAACGTGGGCGAGTAAGTCAAGAAAGCTTGGGTTTCCTGAACAATTGAGGCGTAACACGAGGGTATTGACAAAGAAACCTATCAGAGATTCGGTTTGGCGGTTATTACGACCGGCAATGGGGGAACCCACCACGAGGTCATCATTACCGCTATAACGTCCCAGCAAAGTGACAAAGGCTGCCAACAGAACCATAAACAGAGTGGCGTTGTTTGTTTGGCTGAGTTTGTTCAGTTTATTTGATAATGCTTTATTGATTTCAAAGGGTTGAATGCTGCCTTGGAATCGCTGAATCGGTGAACGTGGATAGTCTGTGGGCAACTCTAGTAGTGCTGGCACATTAGCTAATTGTTGTTGCCAGTAATTGAGTTGTTTTTGAAGTACCTCTCCGCTTAACCATTGCCGTTGCCAATAAGCAAAGTCAGCATATTGGATAGACAACGGGGCCAATGGAGAGACTTGGCTTTTAGAAAAGGCTTCATAAAGGGTGGTAAATTCTCGGATAAAAAGGCCTAGAGACCAACCATCAGAAATGATATGGTGCATGGTAACACCAATAACGTGTTCCTGTGGGCCTAGCTGCCACAGCGTGGTTCGGAGTAACGGGCCTTTGGTGAGGTTAAAGGGACGTTGTGCATCTTCATTCACTAACCGCTGCACCTCAATGGTTTGTTTTTCAGACGACATAAACTGCAAATCGACCACAGAAAGCCTTAAACTTTCTGCCGAAAATGAATGAAGAACCTGCACAGGGGTTCCATTGAGCATCTGAAAAGTCGTGCGTAGGGTTTCGTGACGCTGCACTATTTCGAGCAGGCTTTTTTCTAACGCGGTGATGTGCAATGGGCCTAGCAAACGTAGGACCGAAGCCATATTGTAGGTGGCACTACCGCTGTCTTCTAATTGATCTAAAAACCACAACCGTTGTTGGGCAAAAGAAAGCGGTAAATTTTCGGTCCGCGAAATCGGCTGAATAGCTAAAAACATTGGTTCAAGCTTATCTTGAGCCTGTTTAATAAAAGTAATCATTTCTGCTTTGCGTTCAACTAATTCCGCACGTTTTGAAGGTGTTAATGCACCTTTAGGGGCTTTATAGCGTAATTGTTCACCTTCAACCCACAATTTCACGTTAAGGTTATTCAGTTCATACAATAATTCTTCAATCATTTTCATAATGTGTCTTCCTCTTCATCTTGTTGAGCATTTGTCGAATTATCAATATTAATTTGTAACGCTTGCATTGCCCCACGAGTGATCTCAACACGTTCTGCTAACTCAGCAACCGTAGGATATTTAAAGAGGTTAATTAAAGGCAATTTGATAGAAAATGCCTCACATATTCGTGAAACAACTTGCGTGGCAAGTAAAGAGTGTCCACCCAAATCAAAGAAATTATCGAATATGCCAACTCGTTCAATACCTAAAACGGTGGCCCAAATGCCGGCTAAACATTCTTCATCTGAAGTACGAGGTGCAACAAAATTTTCTTCTGATAACTCTTCTGATAGCTGATAACTGTCCACTGATAACTGAGCCAACGCACGGCGATCTATTTTAGCATTAGGTGTCAGTGGCATGGTTTCCAATGGGATGAAAGCCTTTGGTATCATGTAATCAGGCAGTTTTTCTTTGAGAAAGTGGCGTAATTCATTCGTCTCAATAATGGATTTTGAATTTGGTACAAAATAAGCGACTAAACGCTTGTCATGCGAAGGTTCTTCATAAACAAGAACCACGTTCTCTTGTACCATTGGATGTTGGCTGAGTACAAATTCAATTTCGCCTAACTCAATCCGAAAACCCCGTAACTTAATCTGAAAATCTTTGCGTATAACAAATTCAATACTACCATCGGACAATAAACGGCCCATATCACCTGTGCGGTAAATGCGTTGGTTTTCGCCCGCTTGTACTGGTAGAAATACCGTTTGAGTGAGTTCTGGTTTTTGCCAATAGCCTAGAGCAAGGTATGGACTTTTAATCGCTATTTCGCCATAAATCTCTGTTTCGATACCGGTGTCATCAAGTAATAAAATTTCTGTTTCTGCAAGAGGATAGCCTACAGATATGGCTTGGCGCGTGACTTCAGTTTGTCTATTGATGAAATACTGAAGACTGAATGTTGATTCTGTTGAGCCTAAGCCATTGACGAAGAGGCAGTCGGTAGAAAAGTGTTTTTTATACCGATCAACATCGCTTTTATAAACGGGTTCTCCTCCTAAAACAATTAGTCGAATCTGAGGGAATGTTTCCTCTTCAGTGAGTGTGCTGATCCAGTGCCGATAAACAGTTGGCGTGGAATGATAGATAGTGATGTGTTCTTGGATTAACCATGAGGAAAAATGGGCTAAAATTTCTTCTTTGAGGTTAACCGGACACAGAGTAGCACCATTTAATAACGCACTAAAAATGTCCACAATCGCAGCATCAAAACTGTAAGATGAAAGCAATATTAGCTTATCATTGGCTGTAATGTGCAGATTATTGGTATAAGTTCTGATGAAGTGCAACACATTACGATGGTTTTGTATGACCCCTTTTGGTTGTCCGGTGGAACCTGAAGTATAAAGTAGGTAGGCTACTGTATCTGGTGAGACAGTTGATTGCAAGTTATTTTTGGAGGGCCCTAATTTTTTGTCATCAAGATTAATGAGCAAAAGGTTATTATTCGTGAGTGTTTGTGCGAGGCTGAGATTTTGCGAGTTAGTTAGGACAACACTGGCCTGTGAATCACGTAAGATGTATGCGAGTCGCTCATAAGGGTAATTGGGATCAAGGGGAACATAAGTTTGGCCCGCTTTGAGTGCGCTCAAAATGCCCACTATCATGAAGACATCATGTTCAAACAACAGTGCTAATCTGGCTTCCTCTTGAGACTCTCCTAAGAGCGTTTGAGCAATCTCATTCGCTTTGTCATTCAATTCACGATAAGTCCAAGCATAACGCGATGTTTTGACAGCAACATGGTTAGGATATTTTCTAACTTGCTGTTCAAACCGTTCCCCGATGGTTTGTTCACGCTTTTGAAATTCAATGAACGGGTTGGTTGGATGAACGAGGTTGCCACCGGTGGACAGGTGGCGACGTTCCGTTGCCGTTAAAAGCCGTAACGTAGAAAGTTGTTTCTCTGGGGCCGTGACAATATCTTCCAGTAAAGTCTGGAAGTGTCCCAACATCCGAGTTATCGTCGCTTGATTAAACAAATCGGTATTGTAATACAGAGTCCCTACGAGTCCTTGAGGACTTTCTGACCAGTGGAAATTTAAATCAAACTTGGTGGTTAAGTTATCATTCGCCAAAAGCGTGACGGTTAAGTCTCGGAAGGTGAGAGTAGAAGTTGGGGTATTTTGGAAAACCAACATGACTTGAAACAAGGGATTATGACTCAAGTTCCTTTCTGGTTGTCGTTCTTCGACCAATTGTTCAAAAGGAATATCTTGGTGGGCATAAGCACCTAGGGCCACACGTCTAACCCGCTTAAGTAATTCGTCAAAACGAGGATTACCCGACAGATCAAGGCGTAATACAAGACTGTTGACAAAAAAGCCAATGAGTGGCTCAATTTGACTCTGGGTGCGGTTAGCGATTGGTGAACCGATAACAATGTCAGACTGCCCACTGTAGCGAGAAAGTAAAGTCGCAAAGGCCGATAAGAGGGTCATAAACAGGGTTGTCCCCGCTTTTTGACTAAGGATTGTCAATTGCCCTGTTAGATCAGGTGTCAGTTGCAAGTGCTTGGTTGCGCCTCGGAAACGTTGAACGGGTGGCCGCGGATAGTCGGTCGGCAATTCGAGTAATGACGGTGCGTTAGCCAGGTGTTTTTTCCAGTAAGTGAGTTGTTTTTCAAGGCGTTCTCCAACCAATAATTGCCTTTGCCAGTGTGCAAAATCGACATATTGAATGGGCAAGGGGGGCAAGGGGGAAGACTTTCCTTGGGAAAACGCTTCGTAAAGTGTTCCCACTTCTCGAATCAATATCCCGATTGACCAACCATCAGAAATGATGTGGTGCATGTTGACAAGCAGAATGTATGAATCATAACTTAATTGTAATAGCGTCGTGCGGAATAAAGGCCCCTTAGATAAATCAAACAGATACTTAGCTTCTTCATTGATTAACCGTTGTACTTCAAACTCTTGTTCTTCTTTTCGTAATGCTTGTAAATTGATAACGGGTAACTGATAATTGAATCTTTCTAACTGAACGACGGGATTTCCGTCCTTCATTGGGAAAGTGGTACGTAGCGTTTCGTGACGTTGCACGATTTTGGTTAGGCTTTGTTCTAAAGCGGCACGATGCAGAGAACCTTCTAGGCGCAAGGCTGAGAACATGTTGTAGGTCGCATTTTCACCCGCCAGTTGCTCTAAAAACCACAAACGTTGTTGAGCAAAAGATAATACTAAGGGTTCGCCTGAAGCCAAAGGTCTGATTGGGGGTAATTCCGAACTGCGTTGTTGTTTATCTAACCATTCGGCTTGTTCTTGGAGAAGTACCTGTTCAAAAATAATCCTGAGCGGCATTTCAATCCCAAAGCTTTCACGAATACGGGAAACTAATTGGGTGGCTAACAGAGAATGTCCACCGACTTCAAAGAAATTACTCAGTATATTCGTGACTTCAATACCCAGCACTTGTGACCAGAGATTGCACAATAACTGCTCGGTTTCGGTCTGTGGTGCCTGTTGTTCAGCTTGGATGGCCAAATCAGGTGCTGGCAGTGCTTTGCGGTCAATCTTGCCATTCGGCGTTAAAGGTAGTTTATCTAACACCGTGAAACTGGCCGGCACCATATATTCGGGCAACCGGGTTTTGAGCCAAGTACGCAGTTCAATTATCAGTGAACAGTTATCAGTTATCAGTGAACAATTAAGTACATTAAATCTCTTATAGCCTATTTAATATATTGTCTTCAAATACCTAATCATTAAATAGGCCCAAGACACTCATCAGTTATAAATAGGGAACTGAAAAATCAAAACGTTTCAGTGGGCGCATTTCTAAAAAAAAGGTCATCAAAATAAATCTTGAATGCCCGATTTGAGTGAAAAATTGATTTTGCGAAAGTGATTTTAGTGAAAAATTGATTTTGCAGTCTATGCTAATCATTTAAATAAGCCCAAGACAAAGTGTCGAGTGTACAAAAAATAACTTAATAATTAGACTTGTCCCTAAATAACGTCACTTTTTTAAATACAGTACACAAAATCAATAATTTAGCTTATAAAGGGACAAGTCTATTGATAATTGATAACTGATAACTGATAACTGATAACTGAATCAGACAATGGAAAAAAAAGTGCTCCCCCTACCCTTATATCGTGCCAGCCAAGTACGCGAACTTGATAGAATTGCCATTAAAGAAATGGGGATTCCGGGTATCTGTTTAATGGAACGTGCAGGTTGTGCCGCTTTTAGTATTTTAAAATCCCGATGGCCTAAGGCACGTCGTATTATAGTCTTATGTGGAACAGGCAATAACGGTGGCGATGGTTACGTCTTGGCACGATTAGCCTACTTAGCGGGTTATGACGTGACCGTTATACAACTAGGCGATACGGCTAAGTTAAAAGGCGAGGCACGTACAACATATCAAGCCATGACTGAAGTCGGTTTGATCGCACAAGAATTTACGGCCAAAAAACTCAGTATCGTTGATGTCGTGGTTGATGCACTCTTTGGTACTGGACTTGACCGTGAAATATCGGGAACATGTCGGGAAGCGATTGAATCTCTCAACCGTTGCACTTGTCCAATATTATCTGTGGATATTCCATCGGGATTACATGCCGATACCGGTACGGTTTTAGGCGTAGCAATACGTGCCGATGCGACGATCAGTTTTATTGGTTTAAAACAAGGTTTGTTTACCGGCGCAGGGCCAGATTATTGCGGCAAAGTCTATTTTAACGATTTACAAGTCCCATCAACCATTTATAAATCGATCAAAACCATTGTCACCAGACTTGATTATAATATTTTAAAAACGGCTTTACCGAAACGCTCACGCATTGCCCATAAAGGCAGCTTTGGACATCTGCTACTGATAGGCGGAGAGAGTGGAATGACAGGCGCTGTACGTCTCGCAGCCGAAGCCGCCGCGCGGGTAGGGGCTGGACTCGTTAGTGTAGCCACTCGCAGTAGCCATGCCGCATTACTCAATCTGACATGCCCTGAAATCATGAGTCATGGCATAGAAACAGCAGAACAACTTGAACCCTTATTAAACAAGGCCAACGTCATAGCGATTGGGCCTGGACTCGGTCAATCCATTTGGGCGCGCGCCATGTTAGAAGCCATCAAGGACTTACAAAAGCCCGTCGTAGTCGATGCCGATGCACTCAATTTGCTGGCTAAAACCCCCTTTCGTTTTTTTTCCAGCGTATTAACGCCCCATCCTGGGGAAGCCGCTCGTTTATTGGAGAGTTCTAGCACTGAGATTCAAGCCGATAGAGTAGCCGCAGTACGTGCTTTACAACTACGCTTTGGTAACGTATGTATACTTAAAGGCGCGGGTACTTTAGTCACTGAGCCTAACGGCCAAGTGGGTGTTTGCACAGCCGGCAACCCCGGAATGGCTTGTGGTGGTATGGGCGACGTGCTGACCGGAGTCATTGCCGGTTTACTGGCACAAGGCCTTTCTACCACTGAAGCCGCGAATGTCGGCGTGTGTTTACACGGTAGAGCCGGTGATAGAGCCGCACGAGACGGCGAGCGCGGATTATTAGCCAGCGATTTATTACCTTGGTTACGTCACTACGCCAACCCAGAATTAAAAGCAGAATGTCTCACATCATACCCACAGCCGCCGAAATGGAAGCCTTTGGCAGCAATCTAGCACACGCCTGTTCCAGTCGCAGCATTTTACACTTATACGGCGATTTAGGAGCAGGTAAAACAACCTTAGTCAGAGGATTTTTACGCGCCTTGGGACACACAGGCACCGTGAAAAGTCCTACCTACACACTGGTAGAACCTTACAAAATCAACGGCCGCAGGGTTTACCATTTCGATTTCTATCGTTTAGGCGATCCAGAAGAACTCGAATATCTAGGCATACGCGACTATCTGGAAAACGATAGCTTATGCTTAATTGAATGGCCTGAAAAAGGCGGACAAATGACACCAGCCGCAGATATACAAATTCAATTACATCATCATCCCCAAGGACGACTTTTAGAATTACAAGCAAACAGTGAAACGGGGCAAGCTATTCTTACTAAGGCAACTTTCAAATCATAATCTACCAGCTTGCTACCTTTCAATGATCCAGAAAATGGGCGCGTGCCTAGCCTTACCCCTACAGGCTGCTTGTAGGGGCAATCCCTTGTGGTTGCCCTTTTGCCGTAACTATCTGAAGACTCATTACAATGACGCGAAAAATATTTAAAGAAGGCAAATAAATAGACTTTCAGTGATTACTTTGAAATGGGGAATCCTACTGAAGAAATCGTCGCTGAACTGGGGTATTCATTTTTAACACAAGCACTGACGCTAGCCATTAGCACAGAAATTGATCTCAGAATGGATTGACAATTTACAAACCTCATATTATTTAATCATCCCCAAAATTTCTATCAACTCAGAAACCGCTAAAAGAGAATTGATGATTGCGCCGATATGACATGGCGTGCTGAGAAGCGTTGTCGTTATCGAAGCTAAAAAAGGTGATTTAGAAAAATGTTTTAATCAATTAGCCGCTGAATTAGCCGCTGAAATGAATAGTGTTCTGTGCAATAGGTTAGATTTGAGAACTATCAATTGAGAGTTGATATCGCATTGTTTTAGTAAATGGGCGAATTGATAATCTGGCGGCGATCTATAAAAAAACGTGATAAATCAAATAGATTTATGCAATTCATCTCGCTTAAAGATTGACCTCATTTACCAAAATAATGGCGACTTTTTGTACAGTGTGAAAAAAAAACCGATGCTCCTTAACGGTTTCCTACATCAAGGCGCACAAGAAAACCAAGCAATGCTCTTTACATTGTTATAACTTCTTACACGATCTTTGTAGACAGCTGGATCACCACGCTCTTCAACGTAGTAATTTGTGGGAATTTCCTTTCGCACTATCTGACACGTTTGCACATCCAAAACACCGAAAGTCAGATTATCATGTCCACTAAAGTGGAATAGTAACGTGTCGTTGGGCAGCGTTTCCAGTGCTTCGATTTCTTCCCCTAACGAACTCATGCGTTTGTCGCATACCGTGCTTATAGCACCGTCACTGATATGATAAGCCCACAATCTGGCTCCTGTTATCGCGGATTTTGGGCTATTTTCATCAAAGCTGTCTGGGAGAGTCTCCTCATGTTGTAAGTTTTCGACAGCATAGAGTAGGGTACCTGCTTGGTTCCAAGTGATGTCTTCAATTTGAACTTCTCCACTGATCGGTAAAACCAATTCGAGCGTTCTAAGATAGGGTTCATTATTTTCGTCAGTTTCTATTTTGAACAGCCCAGCATCCGCGGCCCATCCCCAGAACGTTCCATCGGAATGAATGGAAATACCCTCAACTTCTCTAAAGCTCGTCCCGCCGATTTCCAAAAGGTTATGAGCGACTTGTTGGTAAAAATACCCTTTTTTATTAATTTGATCACCAGAAACGGCAATAAGTTGATGGGTCAACGGATGGATAGCTAATGCGGCGATGTTGTAATTTTCGTAAACAGGGCCAAGTACATTGGAAACGAAAGTTCTGGTGTCAATAGTGAAAAATTGAGAATCCTTTGTTCCATCCTTGTGAACACCATAAATGATACCATAGGGAAGGAATGTCGCCGTTTGAGTCTCGGATGATTTCACTCTCAAGCACGGCGGTGAGGTAGCTTGACCATACTCATTATAGCCCCAACATATCACGGTATTGTCGGTTCGCACGCCGCAGGTGTGAACATCCTTTTCTCCCCCTTTTCCGGCACTGACATAGGACAAATTAACATTCGAGGCTGAAGAACAAACCTCTTTTGGATATTTATCGTTCCGAGAAGTACAAGTGCTGTTAGGCGGTTTAGCTTGACCCATTTCGTTCCATCCCCAGCAAGCCACAGTGTTGTCAGTCTTGACTCCACAGGTGTAATATATACCAGTACTGATTTGGGAAAAGGCACCTTCTGGTGGTGATGCTTGGCTATCCGCGTTGTGGCCCCAACATACCACAGTATTGTCGTTGGCACGAATTCCACAAGTATGCCACCCACCTGCACTGACTTGGGAAAAAGTCGTGTTGCTAGGCGGGATTATCTGATCACCAATATTATAATTAGGGCCGCTGCTCCAAGGGTTCCCTTTACGGCCCCAGCATTCCACGGTGTTATCGGTATGAATACCACAAGTGTGTTCTTTGCCCGCGCTGATTTGGATAAAAGTACCCGTTGGCGGCGTGGCTTGCCCATAATCATTTTTTCCCCAACAGGTAACTGTACTATCCGTTTTAATGCCACATGTGTGCTCAATGCCGACACTGACTTGTAAAAAAGTACCGCTTGGGGGTGTGGCTCGATCATCCCCATTATAACCCCAGCATGCCACAGTCTGATTAGTTTGAAGCCCGCAGGTGTGTTTTGTTCCCGTACTCACTTGAAGAAATGTGCCGCTAGGTGGTGTCGCTTGACCAAAGCGGTTTCTGCCCCAACAGACGATGCTGTTGTCCGTTTTGATTGCACAAGTATGATTCCACCCGCTATCCACAACGCCTGTTAAGATGGCTTCCTTTGCTGAGAGAAAAGAAGACAACAAGAAGACAATCAAGGTCACCATCATCCGCCAATAGAATTTATGACTGAGGTTATTCATAAGTATTTCTCCTTAAAAAAGTAATAAAAACTTTTTTAATTGCTATTTTTAGGTATCAGGAAAACTTAAAACTTGCTAGAGCCGCGACTGTTCATGCCAGTTTTGAGTTTTACTGAGATTAACATCTATAGATTTCAATAGATTGATAACTGCTAACTGATAACTGATAACTGTCAAAGAGATGTGCTCTTAATCCACTCCCTTTGCGCGCTGGTAAAATCACCCACCCAAATTTGCTCAGGTGGCGTTTTGCAAACCTTATAAAGTGCCGTCCCGTAATCAATAAATTCTTTAAAAGGTTTCATACCCAGCCCAATAAGTGCTTGAACCATCAGCTTCAACATAAAATCAACCGCTTTGGTGTCTAGCTGAGAAAAGTTGAATATAACACCATCTGACAAAAGATCAACATATTCTAGATTTCCCAGTTGGAGGGCCTGTGTCGCATTGATGATAGCGTTTTCTTGCCCAGATATAAAGTGGAAAAAAGGTATCATAGTTACCGCATTGCAAGGTAAAGCTTTACCCGGCGAGTTCCTAAACCTCATGTATTGGGTAATCATCTGTGAGGGATGGACTAATTCCTCTTCACTCATCGGTATAATCGTGCGCAGATTTTCCGGGGTATGATTCGCCTGAATATCTAAGTAGGTATCATAATCAACCTTGCGTCCTTTTAATAAACCTACTCTATTGTATCCCATGACGGGTGAAAATGAGCGAATCCAATTGACATCAAGAAAGGCTTCAAAGGTGGTTGCCAGATGATCATTTGCTTCAAAACCATTGATTTGACACCAGGTAATCCCCTGAATTTTTGCCCCTGATTTTATAAAGGCATGATATCGTTTTTCAAGGGCTTTGCCCGATAATATCAGTGCATCATAATCGTGAATCAGTACCGTTTTAGTGCGAACATGGTTCATGCACGTACCCCACGATAGCCAGGAGTAAATGTAAGGATCATTAACTTTGGCCGTAAACTCAGCTTGTTGGCGGTTGTAGTATAAAAAAGTTATTTTTAACTGCGGAAATTTCTGGATAATATCGTCTTCAAATCCTGATGCTAAGGCCCCTTTCTCAGCATCAACAGTAATAAGCACTTCTTTGAGAACGTCCCCTTTATTTTTATCAAGACAAGAAAGATTGCCCCCTAGAACATAAGGCATTCTGGAACACATAGCCATAATTGCTGTGCATCCTGTTTCAAGCTCCGGCAATGGCTGCCATGAGAAAAGCTTGGATATTTGACGTCTTTTAAAATTCTTATGAACTTTAGCGATTAAAAACGATAAATAGGTTTTATATTTGTCCATTAACACTATCTCAATTATCAGTGAGCAATGATCAGTCTCAGTGCTCACAGGCGGCCAATTTTAAGTCCATCGTGGTGGTAGAATTTTGGAACGATCACAGCGATGCTTGTATTTTCCAGCGATATCGTGAATCTCGCTGATAAGGCCTTCCTCCAAAAATATAGGTTTCAGGCCCATAGATAAAAAGCATTCCTTGGCAACAAAAAATTCATTTTCTTTGTCTTCAATGTCTTTGCGAGGATTGTCAACATAAGAAACTTCTCCACCAATTATTCTCGATATGGTTTCGGCTAAATCTTTAATTTGATGTACTTGCGTGATTTGATTAAAGATTTGTACTTTTTCTCCTTTTTTGGGTGGATTATTAATGGCCAATTCAATGCAACGCGCGGTGTCTTGAATGTGAATAAAAGCGCGTGTTTGTTCGCCGCTACCATACACTGTTAATGGATATCCTATGGCAGATTGTATCATGAACCGATTAAGTACCGTACCATAGACACCATCATAATCGAAACGATTAATCAATCGTTCATCCAATCGGGTTTCTTGGGTTTGGGTTCCCCAAACATTGCCTTGATGTAAATCAGTAATGCGAATACCGTTATTTTTATTATAGTAATGAAAAAAAAGTTGATCTTGCGCTTTGGTCATGTGATAAATACTTTCGGTGTCGGGCGGATAGAGTATTTCTTGATTGACCAGCTCACCAGAGTGAGATTCTACTTTAATATTCAAATAGCCTTCAGGGATTTGCATTGCCGTCGTGTGATAGCCATAAACGCCTATTGATCCTAAATGTACTAAGTAAATATCTCTGCCCGATTCTGCAATCGCACACAATACATTATGGGTGGCATTGAGATTGTTATCAACCGTATAGCGCTTAGTACGCTCCGACAAGGTTGAATAAGGTGCGGCACGTTGCTCCGCAAAATGGACAATCACCTCCGGTTGAAAATCTTTGATAAACGAGAAAAAAAGGTAATATTCCTTCGCAATATCAATGTTGAAAAACTGAATTTCTTTACCCGTCAATTCTTTCCAGGCATTGATACGGGTATGAATTGATGTAATGGGGGTAAGCGTTTCCACCTCTAGTTCAACATCTATCTTTCGCCGAGACAAATTATCGACTATGGCCACTTCGTGACCTTTGTTGGAAAAATGCAGGGATGTTGGCCAACCGCAAAAACCATCACCGCCCAGTATAACTATTTTCATTCTTATTTCTCGCAGTGTTATTTCTCTAAAAATGTAAAAACCAAAGTCATCCCAATAACTCAATGTTCTATTTTAACGCACTGATTTATAAAGCGTTTTATAATACTCTTCAACCTATATTTATTTTATTGACTAAAAACAAACACTTAATTTTATAGCCCTATCTAATAGCAAAGCTTAAATCCCCCGTTTTTACGAAAAACGAGAACATCAAGAATAAGGAACTCGGAAAAATAAAATATCGAAGTTCCAATGATGCCATAAAATATCCTGATTGTATAACAGATTTGTGGAGAGGCACTTGAAAAACCTAGATGAAAACTAAAAAACAATCCATTATAACAATTTAGTTGTACAATTGAACGCATTAATAACTATTTTTTGAATTTGATGTGTTATATATAATGAACAGTTAAGGGTTATGCCTCCAC